>CAJXSB010000018.1 GCA_913060435.1 uncultured Desulfococcus sp. | reverse complement strand
CCGTCGGTTTCCACTGAGATGGCCCCGTCCGTATCCGTCCGGAGGATGCGCACCCCGGCGGCGCGGTATCGGGCCACGACCCTGGGGTGGGGGCAGCGGAAGCGGTTCTGCCATCCGGCGGAGACCAGCACGTACTCCGGTAAAACGCTTTTCAGGAATGCCGGCGAGCTCGAGGTCCGGGAGCCGTGGTGGGGGGCCACCAGCACCCGGTGGCCCAGGCGGCCGCCGGCCAGGTCGACCAGGTCCGACTCCGCCGGCCGCTCGATGTCCCCGGGAAAAAGGATCCCGGTCCCGCCCAGGCGGACGCCGAGCACCATGGAGCGGTTGTTGAATTTCCGCTGCCATGTGTTTCGGCCCCCCAGGGCCGCATCCGCCTCCTGAAAGCCGGGCGGGGGATAGAAGATCTCGAGGACCGCCCCGTTGATCCGGGTGCGGCGGGGCAGCGCATCGAAGGCGGGGACGGGAATGCCCTTCCTTTCCGCAATGGCCATCAGCGCATCGAAATTGTCGCCCGTGCCCTCAACGCCGGTGGTCCACAGGGCCTTCACATGGAACTGCTCCAGGATTGCCAGCAGTCCGTTGAGGTGGTCGCTGTCGGGGTGGCTGAGCACCACGGCGTCGAGGGTGAGGATCTTCCGGCAGCGCAGAAACGGCGCCACCAGGCGGTCGCCCACGTCGAAGATCTCCGGATCGTAGTATCCGCCCCCGTCGATCAGCATGCGGTATCCCCGCGGAAACTCGACCAGGGCGGCGCTGCCCTGGCCCACATCGATGATGGTGGCCCTCAGGTCATCGCGGAAAAAGCGGTCATGGGTCCAGTAGACCAGATCGGCTGCCGCGGCCGCCAGGATGAACGCTGCAAGAATGACGGCCCGCCGCCGAAATGCCGCAGGTACGCGCTGACCGGTCCTCCTCCTCCCCAGCCACGCCAGCAGGAGGCCGCCGCCGGCGTAGTAGAGCCCGACCTCCATCCGGGTCGGCGTCACCGTGGTGAACGCCCCCCAGGGCAGCGCTGAAAAGGCCGGCAGCAGCTTCAACCCGAGGTCGAGCATCCCGCCGCAGAGCCGAAAGCCCAGGCCGGCGGCCGCCATGCTGATGGGGGAGACGAGCACCGATGCAAGGCCGACAGGGAGAACGAAGCCGCCGATCAGGGGGATATAGACGAGATTGGCGATGACGCCGATAAACGAGACCTGGTTGAAATAGTGCATGGAAAGCGGCAGGGTGCCGAGAACGGCCAGGAGCGACACCACCATGAAGGCCAGCATTCGGTGGCGGAGTCGGCGCATCCGCCCGATGCCTTCCGGCATGCGCCGCAGGCGTGCGGGCATGCCCCACGCTATGGCGGCCACGGCGGCGAACGAAAACTGGAAGGAGATGGAAAAAAGCGCCGGTGGAAAGATCACCAGGATCACCAGGGCGGCCAGAGCGATGCCGTTGGCAAGGTCCGATTCCCGCCCGAACCAGAGCGCCAGGCAGACCGCCGCAGCCATGCAGACCGCCCGCTGGGTCGACGGGGGCCACTGGGCCAGGGTCGCATAGGCCAGCACCGGCGCCATGGCGGCCAGCGCTGCGGATCTCCGGAGCCAGCCGCGCCACAGCAGGGGGGCGGCAAAGGAGAGAAGCCACCGGAACGCCGCATAGGAGACCGCCAGGATGCTGCCGATATGGAGCCCCGAGATCGCCAGGAGGTGCCCGATGCCAGCGCGGTTGAACCCCGCTCGCAGCTGCGGTGAAATGCGGCCTTTTTCGCCGATCAGGAGCGCCGCCAGGATGGCGCCGGCATCAGGGGAGCATTCCGCGGCAATCCGGGCATCGATGCGGCTCCGGGCGTCTTCCCAGGCCGATGGGCCGTTGCCGCGGGCCATTACCTGGAGGCTGCCCTTGCGGGCATATACGGAGCAGCGGATGCCCTGGAATGCCATGAAGCGCTCGTAGTCGAAGCCGCCGGGGTTCCGGAAGCTCCGGATCCGCCGGATCCGACCAATGAATCGGACCTCGTCCCCCTGCCGGAGGTCCGGGCCCTCCTCCCGGCGCACCCCGACCCGGATATGCCCCCGGGTCGGGATCATCTCCGTCCCCAGTGCATCGACGGCCATGACAAAGGATATGCGGCTTCCCCGGCGCACCGGCATTGTGGCAACCCTGCCCTGGAGACGGGTGTAGCCGGAGCCGGCCTGGTGGACGACATGGTCGGGGGGCAGGGCCGGGGATGTCCACGGCTGGATCGAGAGCCAGCCCATCAGGAAGATCAGCAGCAGCGGAGAGCAGAGAGACGGAGCCCGGGCGGCGATGCCGCGGAGGAGCCATATCAGGCAGACCCCGGCCGCCGCCCACATGGCCGACGCCGGCAGCGGCGCCAGGTCTCCGGCGAGGATGCCGGCGCCGAAGGCTGCCAGCAGCGGGACCGCCGGCCGGAAAATGCGTCCCTCTCCCACGACCGGCGGCCGGGGGTTATTCCCGCCAGATGGCGGCGCCGAGGGCGGCCATCTTCTTTTCGATGGAATCGTACCCGCGGTCGAGGTGGTAGACCCGGTTGACCTCGGTCCTGCCCTCGGCCACGAGGCCGGCGAGGATCAGGGAGGCGCTGGCCCGCAGGTCCGTGGCCATGACCGGAGCGCCGGAGAGTCTCGGCACGCCCCGGACCATGGCGGCGTTGCCCGAGACCGTGATGTCCGCCCCCAGGCGCCGCAGCTCGCTGACATGGATATACCGGTTTTCAAAGATGGTTTCGATGATCAGGCTCAACCCGGTGGCCACCGACATGAGCACCATGAACTGGGCCTGCATATCCGTTGGGAACCCGGGATACGGCAGGGTCTTGACATCCACGCTGGTGAGCGCCTCCGGTCCGACGACGCGGATGGACCGGTCATGGACCGTCACATCGGCGCCGACCTGCCGCAGCTTGTTGACCACGGCCCGGAGGTGGTCCGGCTCGCAGGCGCGCAGGGGCCCATCCCCCCGGGGCAGCGCCGCCGCGGCCATGAAAGTGCCGGCCTCGATCCGGTCGGGGATCACGCTCACCTCGGCGGGCTGGAGTTCGGAGACGCCGTTGATGGTGATGACCGATGTCCCAGCGCCCTGAACATCCCCCCCCATCTGGTTGAGAACATCGGCCAGGGCGATGATCTCCGGCTCCCGGGCCACGTTACGGAGCACCGTGGTTCCCCGAGCCAGGACCGCTGCCATCATCAGGTTTTCAGTGCCGGTGACCGTGGGCACGTCAAAATAGATGTCGTCCCCCACCAGGCGGTCTGCAGCGGCCTCGACATAGCCGTGCGCCAGGGTGATCGTCGCCCCCAGCCGCGAAAGCCCCTTCAGGTGGAGGTTGATGGGCCGGGCGCCGATGGCGCACCCACCGGGCAGGGAAACCCTCGCTTTTCCCGTGCGGGCCAGGAGGGGCCCCAGCACCAGGATGGACGCCCGCATCTTCCGGACCAGGTCGTAGGGCGCCTCGGACTTGCAGAGGCCCGATGCCTCGATCCGCACGGTCTCCCCGTCGGTCTCGACCGTCGCGCACAGGTGGGCGAGCAGCTCCTTGATGCTCTCGACATCCCGCAGCCGGGGGACATTGTGGTAGGTGTTCCGCCCTTCGGTCAGCAGGGAGGCGGTCAGAATGGGCAGCGCAGCGTTCTTGGCGCCGCTGATGGCCACCTCCCCGTTCAGGGGCCTGCCGCCCTCCACCATGATCTTATCCATGAAAAACCGCCTCCTTCCCGGGAGTTTAGGCCCTGGGCTTGCGGATCAACAAAAAAAAGCGCTCCTCCATATCAGGTTCCTGGAGAGAGCGCTGGAAATGTCGTGATGATTGGTTTCGTGTGGAGCGTCGGATCTCCGGGGGCCGGCGGCCGTTCGCTGCCGCCGGCGCAACCCTGGCGGCATTTTAGTGGTGCTCGTCTCCGCCGTGTTCCGCCCCTTTGCCCTGGGCCGTCTCGATGGCGGCTTTCAGGATGCAGAAGGTCAGCCCCATTCCGATGATCCCCAGTGCGTACCACAGGCCGCCCATGAACACGACATGGCCGCCGTCCCAAATCCACTCAAAAAATCCCGGAAACATATCTTCCTCCTAAGCAGGTCAGTAGTTCAGTTCTTTTTCCTGGGGAAAGATCGGCAGGTAGCGGTATGAGAGCGCCACCAGGATCACGCCGTAGGCCACCGGCAGAATCGTCGTCGCAACTTCCTGCCAGCTCGGGTAGTACATGGCCCACGTGTCGAAGGGCATCACCGGAACCGCCATCACCTGGAGCACCATGACCCAGCGGTTGACGCTGACGCCGATGCAGCCGAAGATGACCGCCGTCACCAGGAGGAAGGGACTCCTGCGGCCCTTTTTGGTGATCAGGATCAGGGCGGGGATAATGCCGCCGATGACGATCTCGAGCACCAGGATCCAGATGCCATACATCGGGTTGTTGGAGTAGAAGTCCATCAGCGTGAAGCCGCCTTCCGGAGCGGTCACCGTCGCCCAGTAGTAGGTGTCGGCAATCTTGGCGATGATATAGGTGAAGATCATCCACCCCGATATCTTGGCCAGGAGGTCCACGCACTTGTCCCCCACGAGCTTCTTGCGCGTCACCTTCTCGATGAGCTTGGTGAGCGCCAGGGTGAAGCAGGGCCCGTAGGCCGCCGCCGACCAGGTGAAGAGGAAGAAGGTCCACGGCCAGATGAACGCGCCCTCCCGGAAGGAGAACGGACGGCCGAAAAGCACGCCGGCGACGCCGCCCAGGGAGCCCTGGTGGAAGAAGGAGAGGAATGCGCCGGTGGCGGCGAAGACCGCCATGATCTCATGCATGTTGTGGGCCAGGTTGTGGAAGAACGGCACCTTGTTGAGCTGCCGGTTTTCCAGGACCAGGGGCAGGTACTCGATGCTCAGCACGGCGAAATAGCAGCTCAGGCAGAAGGCCACTTCCGTCAGCATCGAATGGACGTTGGCGTGCCAGAAGATGAACCATCCCCGCAGCGGCTGGCCGATGTCGATGGCCAGGATCAGCAGGGCCGAGCTGTAGCAGATGAAGCCGATGAGCACCGCATAGTTGATGATGTTCTTCAGTTCATCCTTGCCCACGATGTATTTCAGGAACCCGGTGAAGAATGCGCCGCCGCCCAGTGCAATCACCGCCAGGTCCGCCCAGATCCAGAGGGCGAACCCGTAGTAGTCGTTCATGTTGGTCTGGTTCAGCCCCTTCAGCCAGCACAGCAGCATGGCATAAACGCCCCATAGAAGGACAGCGCCCACTATGCCGATAAAGAAGGCAAACTTCCCCAAAGAACAGCGCCTCACACCCTGGGGGATTAATGCAGAATCCATAAGCTGTACTCCTCATTATGTGCAGTTTCTGTTGTCATTGATCACCTCAGACGATCCGATTCGACCGCCTAGTGCTTGGCATGCGCCTTGCCTTCGCCCTTGATAGAATTGTCGCCGGCTTTCCGGACCCATTCCCGGGTGGAGAGATAATAGACCTTGGGATTGGTCCCGAGCCGCTCCAGCAGGCGGAAGGCGTTGGGTGCCTGGGGCCGGCCGCCGTGGGCGTTGTCCGGCTTGACCATTTGATGGACCTTGTGTTCGGGGTTGTTCAGGTCACCGAAGGTGATGGCGCCCGACGGGCAGGCCTGGGTGCAGGAGGTCTGGTATTCATCCTCCGCCAGTTCGTGCCGGCCCTCCAGGTGCGCCTTGTCCATGGCGCGCTGGTAGCGGTGGAAGCAGAAGCTGCATTTCTCCACGATGCCCCGCATCCGGACGGAGACATCCGGGCTGAGCATCTGTTCCATCCCCGCGGGCCAGACCGGATCCCACCAATTGAAATAGCGGGCATGGTATGGGCAGGCGGCCATGCAGTACCGGCACCCGAAGCACCGGGTGTAGATCTGGCTGACGATGCCGGTGTCGGTGCTGTAGTCCGTGGCCGTGGCAGGGCAGACCGAAACGCAGGGAGAATGGCCGTGGTGGCCCTCACAGTGCATGCACGGGCGAGGCAGGTAGCAGACATCATTTTCGGGGAAGGGCTTGCCGTTGGTCAGCTTGTAGACCTTCATCCAGGTGATGCTGTCCCGTTTGTTCGTCTCGTCTTTCTTGAACGGCACGTTGTTCTCCGCCATACATGCCACCATGCAGGACCCGCACCCGGTGCATTTGTCGAGGTCTATGACCATTCCGTACTTCTTGGGTCGATTATGTCCTTGTGATTGTTTCATCAGAACCTCATCATCAGATTTCATTTATCAGGCACCGGCGGCCGGCATTCATGCCGGAATGGCGGCCGCCGAAGTCCGACCTCAGGCTATGGTCAAATTGGCCCTGATCCCCCATGCTGCATCCATTCCGGAAACAGGATCCTCCACCGGGCCGATGAGTTCATTGACGTTGATCCCTTTGCCGCCCACGTAGGATTCGATCTCCGCGTGGCCGAGGCCCCTCGGCATGGCGACCACCCCGGGGACGATGCCGTCGGACATGTGGACGCGAACCTTGACGGTGCCCTTGGGCGTCGAGAGATGGGCATAGACCCCCTCGGCAAGTCCGCATTTCCCGCCGGTCTTGCGGTTGACTTCGACGAAGATGTCCTTCCCCTTGAGGACATTGTCCTCGACGGTCTTGATGACAAAGGGGGTCGTCGTCACCGGCCCGCCGGCCAGGCGAAGCGAATCATAGGGAATCAGTGTCAGCGGATAGGCGTCCGCCTTGCCCTCGATCTCGGCGATGGGTGCCCCCTCCGCTTCATAGCTGCAGGCGTCCGACATGAAGGCGAACTTGCCGGACGGCGTCTGGAAGGCCTTGGCCCAGGCATCCGGGGTGAATTTGGGGTTGTGGATGAAGCCGGCATCGAGCAGGGGCTCCCAGTTGTCGCCGAGGGTCTTCTCGAGGCAGTCCTGGTAGCTCTCCCACGAGAAGGCCTCGGCCACCAGGCCGCCCATGGCCTTGGCGATCATGAGCACCGCATCGCCGACGTGGCGGGTGTTGCGCTGCGGCGCGACCACCGGTCGGCAGAGCCCGATCACAGGGGTGTTCATGCCCGACGGCGCCGGAATGTCTTCGTATCGTTCGAGATGGCCGTGGTCGGGCAGGACCAGGTCGGCCATCATCGCGGTCTCATCCATGTGGGAGGCGAAGCTGACGATGAAGGGTATCTTGGAGAATGCCGCCTTGGCGACGGCCGTATCGGGCAGTGTATAGCAGGGATTGGCGCCGGAGACGAACAGCGCCTCCACCGGGGATTCCTCTGCAGCGTTGATGATTTCGGGCAGACGGGTCAGGAGGGATTTGGCGAGGGGATAGCGCTCGGTTCCTGCGCCGTCGACCCGGTCAGTGGCCAGGCCCCTCTCGGCCGCCATGTCCAGCTTGGCTTCGGGCCACTGGACATAGTCCGGCAGCGGCACGGCCCAGACCCCGCCCTTCTCGTTGACGTTCCCCACGAGGGCGTTGAGGGCGTGGACCGCCATGAAGTCGTGCAGCGCCCCCGGCGTGCGGCCCTCGCCCCGGCCGCAGAGGGCCAGCGGGTAGGACGCCGCTGCGAATGCTTTCGCGGTCTCGGTGATGATGTCCGGATCGACCCGGGTGATGCCCGCTACGGTGGACGGGGAGTAGTGTTTCAGGACAATGGTCTTGAACCCGTCGTGCTTCTTGCCGTCCTTTCCGACCCAGTCCTCGAAGCCGACGCCGAATTCGTCGACGAACGCCTTGTTGTAGAGCCCTTCCTTGATGATGACATGGGCGATGCCCAGCGCCAGGACGCCTTCGGTGCCGGCTTCGATGGGAATCCACTGGTCGGCCTTGGCCGCGGAATTGGAGAGGCGGGGCTCCACCTGGACGACCTTGGCATTGTTCTCCTGCCAGCGGGCCCTGGCACGGAACATCCGGACGGTGGATCCCCAGCCGTCGAGAATGCCGCTGCCGAGACTGAGGACGTAGTCGGCGCTCTCCAGGTCGAATCCGGGCCTTGCCGCCACCCCGTGCATCAGCTTCAGGGTGAGTTCATAGGCATCATCGACCGATGCGGTCTTCATGAAATTGGGGGAGCCGTATACCTGGAGAAACCGCTGGAACAGGGCCGGGACCGTACCGCATTCCCGGTCCATGATGCAGGCCAGCCCCTGGGGCCGTCCATCCTCCCGCATGCGGCCGAGCTTTTCGGCGATCTCCGCTATGGCCGCATCCCAGGAAATCTTCTTCCATTTGCCCTGCCCCCGCTCCCCCACACGCTTCAGGGGCGACGACACCGCTGTGGGGCCATATAGCTTTTGAAGACCGGAAAGGCAGAGGGGACAGGCCTTGCCGTCGCTGCCGGGATAGCCCGGCATGCCTTCGATCTTCACCGCCCGGTTGTCGATCTTTCGGACGGAGATGCCGCAGCATCCACCGCAGAGGGTGCTGACAGAGTTGACAACGTTCGCTTCACCATTCTTCGGCACCGGCGTCCAGGGCCACATTTGTGTCCAGATCGAAAGATCATCCGTCAGTTTCCAGGGCAGAGGTGAAAGCGCCGTTCCCGCCGCAGCACCAATCCCGAGAGACAAGAAACTTCTTCTGTCTATTTTCATCGATTTACCCCTTAAACCTGAATTTATTGATGACACACAAAACAGGCGCCTTTGCCGGTTTGAACGCTATTCTGATGGACACCCAGCTTGACGTGGCACTCGGAGCAGTCATCCATCTTCATCCGGTCCCAAGTGTTCTTCTTGAATCCGGCGATGTTCTTGCCCCAGATATCCCGGCTATATCCTGTGATTCGGTTTTCCTCGTAGACCTTCAGGGTGCTGGAATTACCGATGTCGCCGTGGCAGGTTTTGCAGTCCATTTCGGCAGACTTGACATGGGCTGCATGGGAAAAGAAGACGCAGTCGGGCTGCTTGGAGTAGACAAGCCAGGGGACCTCGATGCCCGGCGTCACGTAGTCGTTGACAAAGATGGCTTCATCTTCGGTATCCCCCTGAACACTCTCATGGCAGTCGACGCATTGGGCGAGCTTCGGGACGCCGGCATAACTGCCGTCTTCCCGGAAGAAATGGCAGCTTTCACACCCTTCGTCCACCAGCTCGTTGTGCAGCTTGTGGTTGAAATCGAAAGGCTGGCGTTTCTGGGAGTAAAGAATTTTCGGAAAAACGACCCACCCTACAATCAGGCTCGCGACAAGTCCGACAACAAAAAAAAGAAGCGCAAAACCGCCCCCGTCGGAAACCGCTTTTGATTTCTCCTCTAATGCACTCATGAACACTCCATCACGCTGTGGTTAACGATTCAACAACACCTCTGTATTCAGGCCCCTGACATATGACACAAATGGAAAGAATCCCAGAGCTTCTCTACCCATTGAGCCCATTTTTGTCAAGGAGAAATCATTGGGCGCCGTAGCTGTGCAGGCCCGGAAGAAGGTTGACGCCGAAATAGGTGAAGAGGACCGCCATGAAGCCGAGAATCGAGATGTAGGCGATCTTGCGGCCCCGCCAGCCGCGCATCAGACGGGCGTGCAGAAGGGTGGCGTAGACGAACCAGGTGATAAGCGACCAGGTCTCCTTGGGATCCCACCCCCAGTACCGCCCCCAGGCGGAATTGGCCCACACGGCGCCGGTGATGATGCCGATGGAGAGGAAGAGAAAGCCGAACTGCACCATCTTGTGGGTCAGATCATCCAGCGTCGCAGGCTCGGGGAAGCGCGAGGAAACGGGCCCCTGGCCGCCGGGACGCTCCCGGACAACATACATCAGGCTGATGCCGAAAGCGATGGCGAACCCCGCATAGCCCAGGAAGCAGGTGATGACGTGGGCGATCAGCCAGTTGCTCTTGAGGGCCGGGATCAGCGGCTGAATCCGGTCGCTGATGTTGGGCGAAAGCGATGCATAGGCCATGGCCAGGAATGCCAGGGGCATGGTAAAGGCGCCGATGACGCGGTTTTTATAGCGGCGCTCCACAAAGAGGTAGATGGTGACGATGGCCCAGGCAAAGAAGACCAGGGACTCGTAGAGGTTCGACAGCGGCGCATGGCCGTAGCCGAGCTGATAGGACTCCACCCAGCGGAGCCCGACCCCCAGGATGTTGCCGGCGACCCCGAGGATCGCCGTCCAGGTCGCCGCCCGACCGGGCGCATCTTTTCGGAAAATCAGGCAGATAATATAGAGGAGGGCCGAGAGGCCGTACACGAACGTCACGATGGAGAGTATGCTTGAACTGTTCATATCGCTATCCTTGCCACCCCCTTCGGGGTGTTTCAGTGTTGGCATTTTCCGCCGGGAGGCCGGCGTGTTTACAATACCGCCCGGAGGGCCGGCAGCGTCGCCGCAGGCGTCCGCCGCATCAGCCGCGGTCGAGGGCATTCAGCCGCCGGGACATCTGCCGGACCGTGGCCTGAATGCCCGCGCGATTTTTGTTGGCCGCCCCCGATACCGTCACCATTGTTTTGCGCCCCCGCCCCACGACATCGATGCAGAGGCGCTGATGGGACATGAAAAAGGTGACGATGCACCCCAGGATCATCAGCACGAAGCCGGCGTAGACCAGCGGCACCCCGGGGTCACTGGTCACCTGGAGGCCGGTATAGTAGCGTTCTTCGACGACTTCATCCACCGCGATGACAAACCGGGCGTCCTTGCGCATCTTGTCGAAGCGGGAAAAACGGATCGGCAGTTTGACTTCGGTGGTTCCGCCGTCGGGCGACGCCAGCGACCCGACAAGGGTCTCCCCAAGGTCCTGCTGTCCCATAAAACGGTAGGAGGGCAGCAGCTCCTTCACGGTGAAGGTGCCGCCGCCTTCGGGCAGCGCCACGGGTTTTCCCACAAGCGCCGTTTCCCGGTAGACCATGCCAGATGCCCTGCTGGTGAAGGAGAGTGATATGCCCTTTTCCAGCGTGGCCTTCAGGTCGCCGGGAATCTTGCCGTAGCTCGACTGGAAGATGTTGATGCCGCGGTACCGGAGCGGATCGTTGACAATGATATCCTTCTGGAGGACCTCCTCACCCTCCTCCAGAATCACCAGGCTCGATCGGTATTCCTTGGGTGCGCCCGTCTCGTAGAAGGAGACCTGGAAATCATCGCAGCGGATGGCGAATTCGAGGGGCTGCTCCCCACCGCCGCTCCGGAGCCGGACGGCCTGGACGGTTTCCCCCTCTGGAATGTTGACGAAGCCGTCGAAGCCGAAAATCGACCCGATAAGGCCGCCCATGAGGAGGAAGACCACGCTGAAGTGGACGATGTAGACCCCCAGCCGCGTCCAGCGGCCCTTTTCGGCGAAGATGCAGAAGCCCTCCCCGGTCTTTTCGGTGCGGGTATAGGTGAAGCGCCTCGCCGCGGCAGCAGCATACCGCGCCTCGAGGGCGTCGGCAGAACCCTGGACGGAAAAGGACTCGCGGTCCTTGAGCTTCCGAAAGGCGGAGAGGCGAAAGCCGGGGGTCTTGACGAACACCGTCTCCCAGAGGGACGACAGGCGGTCGATGGAGCAGGCGACGATATTGGCTGTCAAGAGCACCAGGAGGGTCTGGAACCACCAGGAGTGGTACATGTCGAAAACGTCCAGAACGTAGAAGAGGCGGTAGAGGAACTCCCCGTAGGCCCGGACATAGTCCTGGGGGCTGGCGTTCTGCGGGACCAGCGTGCCGATGATGGAGGTCGCTGCGAGGGAGAGCAGCAGGAACACGGTTAAACGGATCGATATCAGAAGCCGCCAGAAACGGCTGGATGCGCGCGGGGCGTCACCTTCAGTTTTCATGCGATGTCCTTTCTTGACGTTGCGTTAAACGCGTATGCATAACAAATGCGAAGGTCAGAATCAACACCTATGAATTTCCCCATCACATCTTGACAAGATCCGAAATATAAGCATTATGTAAGCTGATTTTTCGGGGGAGGCTTCTTCCCCGGCATGGAAACGGCACCGGATTCACCATAAACAACAAAATTTTTCAAGGAGTTGCATCCCGAATGATCGAGGTGAAAAATCTGAGCAAATCTTTCGGCCCCAAGCAGGCGGTAAACCGCATCTCCTTCCGGGTCCAAAAAGGGGAGATATTGGGTTTTCTGGGCCCCAACGGCGCGGGTAAATCGACCAGCATGCGGATGATCACCGGTTTCATTCCCCCCTCCGACGGCACGGCCGTCATCGGCGGCCATGACATCCTCACCGCCCCCGTGGACGCCCGGAGGAAAATCGGTTATCTGCCGGAGAACGCCCCTGTTTATCCGGACATGACCGTCTACGGCTATCTCGACTTCTGCGCCCAGATCCGCGGTTTCGCCGGGTCCGAACGCCTTCAGCGCGTCAAAGAGACCATTGAACGCTGCTTTCTCACAGGCGTCGAGCACCAGACCGTGAACACCCTTTCCAAGGGCTTCAAGCAGCGTGTCTGTTTCGCCCAGAGCATCCTTCATGATCCGGAATACCTGATTCTGGACGAACCCACCGACGGCCTGGACCCCAACCAGAAGCACGAGGTCCGCCTCATGATCCGCAAGATGAGCGCCGAGAAGGCCATCATTCTCTCCACCCACATCCTGGACGAGGTGGACGCCGTCTGCACCCGGGCCATCATCATCGCCAACGGGTCCATCGTCGCGGACGACACCCCGGAGAAGCTGCGGGCAAGATCCTCGGTGCACGGGGCTGTTTCGGTCACCCTGGGCGCCGCAGCGGCGGATGCCTTCACCGCCTGCGCCCGGGCCGTACCCGGAATCCGCCAGATCGAGCTCCTCGAAACCTCCGGGGAGGCCCTCAAGGCCCGGGTCTTTCCCGAGGATGCCGACCCGCTGGTGGCGGAGCGGCTGGTCACGGCCCTGGCGGCCGCAGACTTCGAGGTGAAGTCGCTCTTTGTCGAACAGGGGCGCCTCGACGACGTTTTCCGCGCCATCACCACATCCTGAGCATTAACGACCAATTCTCACATACTTCAGAACCAGGTGACACCATGAAAACAGATGAGATCATCAACCATGTTTCCGCGATCTTCAAGCGGGAGATCAAGGCGTATTTCGGATCCCCGGTCGCCTATGTCTTCATCGCTATATTCCTGCTGCTCATCGGCTTTTTCACCTTCAACATCAGCCACTTCTTCGAGATGGGCCAGGCGGACCTCCGTGCCTTTTTCGAGTGGCACCCCTGGCTCTACATGTTTCTGGTTCCGGCGGTGGCCATGCGGCTCTGGGCCGAGGAGCTGCGGATGGGGACCATCGAGCTGGTCCTGACCTTCCCCATTACCCCCGGCGAGGTCATTTTCGGGAAATTCCTGGCGGCATGGGCCTTCATCGGCGTCGCCCTCGCCCTCACCTTCCCCATGGTCATCACCGTCATGTACCTGGGGGAACCGGACCTGGGGCCCATCGTCAGCGGCTACATCGGGAGCTTCCTCATGGCCGGCGCCTTTCTCAGCGTCGGCAGCATGACCTCGGCCCTGACCCGGAGCCAGGTGATCAGCTTCATCCTCTCGCTCTTCATCTGCCTCTTTTTCATCCTCGCCGGGTTTCCGCCGGTCACCGCCATCCTGGCCGACTGGGCCCCGAGGTGGCTCATCGACATCGTCTCCAACCTCAGCTTCCTGTCCCACTTCGTCTCGATGCAGCGGGGCGTCCTCGACCTCAGGGACATCCTCTACTTCTGCTCGGTCATCTGCTTCATGCTGTTCGCCAACGGCATCATCCTGCAGCAGCGAAGAGCATAGCACCGCCAAGACGTCTTGAATACTGGAGGCCACGCATCATGACAACGCATCAATCATCGTCCGGACATACGCGCAGCAAATCTTTTTACTCCCTGGCAGGGCTTCTGCTGGTCCTGGTCATCCTGGTCCTGGTCAACGTGATCTTCTCCCGGGTGAATGTGCGGTGGGACGCCACCCGGGACAAGCTCTACTCCCTGTCGGACGGTACGCGGGAGATCCTGTCGAACCTCAACTACGACACCGTGATCAAGGTGTTCTACACCCGGGACGACACCCATACCCCGGTGCACATCAAGAACTACGGCAAGCGCATGATGGACTTTCTCGCGGAGTATGAGACCTACAGCCGCGGGAAGCTCACCATCGAGCATATCGACCCCGAGCCCGACTCCGAGGCGGAGGACCAGGCCGTTCGCTACGGCATCAGCGGCATCGACCTGCCCACGGGCGAGCGGGTCTATTTTGGCCTGACGGCCCTTGCCGCAGACCAGGAGGCCACCATTCCCATGCTCGACCCGAACCGGGAGGAGCAGCTGGAATACGACATCACCCGCATCATCGCCAGCGTGCAGTCACCGGACAAGCCGACCATCGGGGTGATCAGCGCCCTTCCGGTCTTCGGCATGCCCATGATGAACATCCAGCAGGGCGGCGGCGGATCGCCGCCGTGGATGTTCATCACCGAACTCCGCAAGAACTACGAGGTCCGCGAAATCAGCCCGTCAGCCGACCGGATCGACGAGAGCGTCGACCTTCTCATGATCATTCATCCCAAAGACCTGAGCCCGGCCCTCCAGTACGCCGTCGACCAGTACGTCCTCCTGGGGAAGAACCTCATCGTCTTCGTCGACCCTTTCTCCGTCAGCGATCCCCCCCGCTCGCCCGCCAAAGCCTCCTCGGGCATGGACGCCCTTTTCCAGGCCTGGGGCATCGAGGCCGATCTCGGCAAGGCGGTGGCCGACTTCGACTTCGCCACCCGGCTGCGGGGCCAGAACAATCAGGTGGAGCAGAACCCCTTCTGGCTCTCGCTCTCCTCCCAGGCCCTCAACCGGGACAACATCATCACCGCCCAGCTGGAGAGCATGCTCCTGCCGGTGGCCGCCGCCGTCGCCAAGCAGCCGGAAAGCCCGCACACCTACGAGACCCTGCTCCAGTCGAGCCCCAACGCCGGGGAAAAGGAAGCCATGATGGTCCGCTTCGGCGCCGAGGCGCTGCGGCGGGATTTCACGCCCGCGGGAAAGGCCTTCGACCTGGCGGCGCAGATCACCGGCACCTTCCAGACCGCCTTTCCCGACGGCGCCCCGACCCCCCAGGCGGAGGGAGCGGATAAGACGCCCGAAGCCGATGCCGGTCATCTGGCGGAGGGAAAGGGCCCCGCCACCATCGTCGTGGTGGGCGACGCCGACCTGCTTTTCGACAACTACTACGTCAGCCACCAGAACTTCCTGGGATTCAATATCTCCCGGATGTTCAACGACAATCTCAATTTCGTCCTCAACAGCGATGAGATGCTCGTGGGCAGCCGGGCCCTCATCAGCATCCGGTCCCGGGGAAAATTCGAACGACCGTTTACCCGGGTTCAGGAGCTGGAGAAACGAGCACAGGCCCGCTGGCTCGACCGGGAGCAGGAGCTGATGCGAAAGGCCGAGGAGACCAACCAGATGCTGCGGCAGCTCGAACAGCAGAAGGACGACTCCCAGCGTCTCATCGTCAGCGAGGCCCAGGAGGCCGAGATCCGTAAATTCCAGGAGGAGCGGCGCCGGATCAACCAGGAGCTGAAGAAGGTCCGCCGCAGCCTTCGGGCCGACATCGAATCCCTGGGCAACACCGTCAAATTCATCAACACCTTCCTGATGGTCTTTGTCGTGGCCGCGGCAGGCATCGCCTACGGCCTGTGGCTCCGGGGCAGAAGCCGCCGCCAGTCGCCCGAAAAAACGGATGTTCAGGATCGGGGGTAGGCATCTCCGAAACGCTATGAGACGGGAGGAAAAGCGACCATGAGATCGAAGACTTTCATTCTACTGCTGATCATCTGCGCGGTCCTGGCCGGCGTGAGCTGGTTCATGCTGAAGCCGGGGCCCTCCACCAGCCGGAAGCCGGACGACGCCGCCGGCCGCCGCCTGTTGACGGATCTGCCCGTGAACGACATCCGCCGGATCGAAATCGACGGACCCGATGGCGCCGTCTCCCTGGAAAAGGGCCCGGAGATATGGGTCGTAAAGGAGAAATTCGGCTACCCCGCCGACTTTCCGAAGCTGACCGACCTGGTTCTGAAGCTTCGGGACATGAAGGTCGACCGCAGCTTTCCGGCCTCGGCGGACATCCTGGACCGGCTCTCCCTCCACGCCCCCGGTGAAGCGGATACGGGCGCCCGGGGCACACGCGTCATCCTGAAGGGGGCGGAGGACCGGCTGCTCGCCGAGATCGTCGTCGGCAAGCCGCGGGAAAGCGAAGCGGGTCCCGGGGGGCATTTCGTGATGCCCGCCGGCGAGGAGACGGTCTATGTCGTCGACCAGACCCTCCGGGAGCTCGACACCGATGCCGCCCGCTGGATCGACCGGGAGATCCTGGACGTCTCCGCCGAAGCGGTCGCCCGGGTCGACCGGACCTCGAACGACGGGTCGCCGCCGGCCTACACCGCAGCACGGCCGGAAAAGGGCAAGCCCGCCGAGCTCCTGGATCTCCCTGAAGGCAGAAAAGAGATGCCGGCCAAGGTCAACCGCCTCATGGACGGCCTGGCCTCGCTCCGGATCGACGACGTGGTCGCCCCGGACACACCGGCGGAAAAGACCGGGCTCGACCCGGGCAGATGCCTTTCCTACACCCTCTATGACGGCACCGTCTATACCCTCTGCCTGGGCAACACCCTGGCGGATGCGCCGGATCTGACCTACTTGAAGGCCTCCGTCCACTTTGTCCCGCCGGCAGCGGATGCCGCCGAAACACCCAAAGATCCGGCCGAAGCCGCAGCGGAGGCGAACCGCAGGCTCAGCCCCTGGATCTTTGCCATTCCCCAGTGGAAGGCCGATCAGCTGATCACCGAGAAAGCGGCGCTCCTCGAGGAGCCTGCCGCCGACGCCGCGGAGGGCACCTCCGGCGGCTGATATCCAGCGCCGGGGATGCGGAGGGGCGGCGCCGCATTCCCGTCAGCTCATGAAAAACGGGTCCACATCGATCACCACCCGCACCTTGGGGTGCCGAAACAGTGCCGGGGCTGCGGCTGCCGCAGCCCGGACAAACCGCCGCAGGGGTCTGATCCGGCCGCCCTTGACCAGCATCTGCCAGCGGTGGCGCCCGGCGATCTTCTGGATCGACGCTTCGACGGGCCCCAGCACCGCCACCCACCTCCCGTAGGCGTCGTCCTGTTGCTGCAGATCGCGGCAGACCCCGCCCAACGCCTCGGCCACCTCCCGGGTCGCCTCCGGATCCACCCCCGATATCTTGAGCTGGATCATCCGGGAGACCGGCGGGTAGTCGAGGGCCCGGCGGAACCCGATCTCCTTCTTGTAGAAGGCCTCGTAGTCCTGGGCCCTGGCCGCGACGATGCTGAAATGGTCCGGGGGGTAGGTCTGCAGGATCACCCGTCCCGGCGCCCCCCCGCGGCCGGCCCGCCCCGCCACCTGCGCCAGGAGCTGGAAGGTGCGCTCCCCGGCCCGGAAGTCGGGGAAGCTGAGGGAAAGGTCCGCGCAGATGATCCCCACCAGGGTGATGTTGGGAAAATCGTGGCCCTTGGCCACCATCTGGGTGCCCACCAGCACATCGACGGCCCCCTTTTTGAGGCTCTTGAGGATCCGGACGACAGAGCCCTTTCGGGTGGTCGTGTCCCGGTCCATTCGGACCACGCGGGCCTCCGGGAAAAGGGCCTTGACCGCGGCCTCGACTTTTTCCGTCCCCATGCCCAGCAGCTTGATATGGGCGGGTCCGCAGTCCGGGCACTCGCAGGGCGCCCTCCGGGTGTACCCGCAGTAGTGGCAGCGATAGAGGCCGGCCAGGCGGTGGAAGGGGAGGGTGATGTCGCAGTGGGCGCAGCGGATGGCGGCGCCGCAGCTCGCGCAGACGGGAAAGCTGGCAAACCCCCGTCGGTTCAGGAAGAGCAGCACCTGCTCATTTCTCGCCAGGGCCGCCGTCATGGCGTCATGCAGGACCGGCGTGATGAAGCGGCGGGCCCCCCGGGCATCCGCTGTCTTCCGGAGGGCGACCACCGTGATCTCCGGCAGGGGCCGCGACGCCACCCGCCGGCGGATCCGGAGCTCCGTAAACTTCCCGGTCCGGGCGTTGTAGCAGGAATGGACCGAGGGGGTCGCCGAGCCCAGGACCGCCACGGCATCCGCGAACTTCGCCCGCACCACGGCCAGGTCCCTGGCATTGTAGAGGAGGTCCGAGCCCTGCTTGTAGGAGGTGTCGTGCTCCTCGTCCACGATGACCAGCCCCGGCCGCTGGAGGGGGGCGAATACGGCCGACCGGGCGCCGATGACCACCGTGGCCGTTCCGCTCAATACCCGGAGCCACTGATCATAACGCTCGCCGGCCGAAAGGCCGCTGTGCAGAACGGCCACGGCATCCCCGAACCGGGCGCGGAACCGGCGCTCCATCTGGGAGATCAGGGCGATCTCGGGCACCAGCACCAGCACGGGAAGGCCCATATCCAGGACCTTCCGGGCCAGATGGAGATAGACCTCGGTCTTGCCGCTGCCGGTGACGCCGGCGAGCAGGAAGGCGCGAAACCCGCCGCCGAGGGCGGCCGCGATGTCGGATACGACCTTCCCCTGCTCCGGATTGAGGGTCCGGGGCGCATCCGGCTGGATGGGCTCGCCAAAGGGATCCCGGTAGACGCTTTTCTCGAAGATCCGGAGGATGCCCTGGGCCGCCATGGCGCGGATCAGCCGCGGCGCTGTCGGCACATGGGCCTTCAGCGCACTTGCCGCGATCTCCCCCCGGGCCGCGACCACATCGAGGATCGCCTGCCGAGCCTTGGAAAGGGATGCCGGCGGCGGCGCTGCGCCCACGGCGACAAACCGTTCACGCCGCTGCCGGGTCCCGCCGCCTCCGAGCGTCTGCTCCCGATGCAGCCACCCCCGCTGTTCGAGGTCCTGGAGCAGCGCACCGGGGATGCGCCGGTTCGGCCGGGCGGACAGCTTCTTCAGGTCGCACGCCCCCGACTTCAGCCGGGTCATCACCTCCCGCCCCAGGGGGGTGAGACCGGCGTCCTCCGCATCCAGGGCGGCCAGTCCCTCGGGGGTCGCGGAGACGGTCGTCCGGTCATACAGGTTCAGCCCCCCGGGCAGGCCGCACTGAATCACCTCCCCCAGGGGATGCATATAATACTGGGAGACCCACCGGAAAAAAGGGATCATCTCCGGGGGAAACAGGGGGGCCCGATCCAGCACATCCAGGACCCGCTTGACGGCGAAGCCGCCGTCGGGCGCCGTCTCCCCCAGCACGTATCCGGTGACCCGGCGGCGGCCCAGGGGCACCAGCACTCGAATCCCGGGGGTCGCAGCCGATGCCAGGGAGGCGGGAACACCGTAGGTGTAGGTCTTTTCCAGCGGCAGCGCGACGGCCACATCAATATGGCAGGAATAGGTTGTCATGGTCTATAAAATATGTTATAGGGCTGATGGATGGCGGCGGCATTGCCTTTTCTAGCAGCCCCCTCTTTTTCGATGCGCCAGCGGAATGCATGCAGCGACAGCGCCCGAGGCATTCCATGCTGCAGGGCGCCCAACGAGAAGACACCGACAGCGAGCCGTGACATATATCGCCAAACGAGACCGGATTCAACCCGCCGCCTTCCCTGAAACGCTTTACAGCCCGTACAGCGCTATCCAGCGATATCGCCAACAGATTGAATTCTTTATCAGATACATACATTCCACAACGAATGGAACCGTCCGACAAACGAATGCAACACACAGCCAAGGAGGAGAGATGACCATGCTGAAAACCAGAACCCTGATCCTTGTTCTCATTGCCGCACTGGTGGCCGCACCTCTCAGCGCCGCCGCCGCGACGCAGGACACCTTTGCCGAAGCCGAAGAAGCCACGGGCGCCCAGATGGCGGCAGACCTGCTGCTGGTCCGCCCCGTGGGCATCGCCGCCACCCTGGTGGGCTCCGCCATCTTTATCGTCGCCCTCCCATTCACGCTGATCAGCGGGGACACGCAACATTCTCTTGACAAACTCATCAAAGAACCGGGAAAATACACATTTAACCGCCCGCTGGGCTATTTTTGACCCCAAACCGCATCCAAAGGAGGCTGCCGTGCCCGTGACCATTGCCAATCACCCCCTGATCAAACACAAGCTGGGCCTCATTCGAAAAAGCGACATCTCTACCAAGGATTTCCGGGACCTCGCTTCGGAGATCGCCCGGCTCCTGACCTATGAGGCGACCAAGGATCTCGAGACGGAGCGCACCACCATCAACGGCTGGGCCGGTCCGGTGGAGGTCGACACGATCAAGGGGAAGAAGATCACCATCGTTCCGATCCTGCGGGCAGGCATCGGGATGATGAACGGGGTCATCGACATGATCCCTTCGGCAAAGATCAGCGTGGTCGGCCTTTACCGCAACGAGGAAACCCTCGAACCGGTCCGCTATTACGTCAAACTGACCGGCAGCATGAAGGATCGGATCGCCCTGATCCTGGATCCCATGCTGGCCACGGGCGGCACCCTCCTCGCCACCATCGACCTCCTCAAGGAGGCCGGCTGCACCCATATCAAAGGGCTCTTTCTCGTGGCCGCCCCCGAAGGCCTCCGCAAGCTGGAAAAAGCCCACCCGGACGTCGAGGTCTATGTGGCGGCCGTGGATGAAAAGCTGAATGACATTGGATATATCCTGCCTGGCCTGGGGGATGCCGGCGACAAAATTTTCGGCACCAAATAGCGGCGAACCCTCCCGCCCCAACACCCTTTACCACATCCTCCAGAGGAGTGAAGCATGTCTTCAGATCTTTCCGCCTTGGAATACCGCTTCCGGGTCCGGGACATCCTCGTCGGTGCGCAGATGCTCTTCGTGGCCTTCGGCGCACTCGTTTTGGTGCCCCTCCTGACGGGCCTCGATCCCAATGTCGCGCTGTTCACCGCCGGCGCGGGCACCCTTGTATTTCAATTCATCACCAAACGGATGGTCCCGGTCTTCCTGGCCTCATCCTTTGCCTTCATCGCCCCCATCATCTACGGCGTCCAGACGTGGGGGATCCCGGCGACCATGTGCGGCCTGGCGGCCGCAGGAATCTTCTACATGGTGCTGAGCCTGCTGATCCGTTGGCGGGGAGTCGACGTGATTGTCCGGATTCTGCCGCCGGTGGTGACCGGGCCGGTCATCATGGTCATCGGCCTGATCCTGGCGCCGGTGGCCGTCAACATGGCCATGGGCAAGACCGGCGACGGCACGGCGGTGCTCGTTCCCGAGAACACGGCGCTCTTCATCTCGATGATCTCCCTGGCCACCACCGTCCTGGCTTCCCTGCTGGGCAAGGGGATGCTGCGGCTCATCCCCATCCTGTGCGGCATCGTCGTCGGCTATCTCTTCTCCCTGTTCTTCGGGCTCGTCAATTTCGAGAAGGTCGTCCAGGCCCCCTGGATCGCGGTGCCCAGCTTCGTGCTTCCCGAGTGGAATCTCCAGGCCGTCATCTTCATCGTCCCCGTCGCCATCGCCCCGGCCATCGAACACTTCGGGGATGTCCTGGCCATCAGTTCGGTCACCGGAAAGAACTTCCTGGACGACCCGGGCATCCACCGGACCATGATGGGCGACGGCCTGGCCACCTCGCTGGCCTCATTCCTTGGGGGCCCGCCGAACACCACCTACTCCGAGGTCACCGGCGCCGTCGCCCTGATCAAGAGCTTCAACCCCGGCGTCATGACATGGGCCGCCCTCTGTGCCATCGCCCTCGCCTTCGTGGGAAAAATGGGGGCCCTCCTGCAGACGATTCCCGTGCCGGTCATGGGCGGCATCATGCTCCTGCTCTTCGGCGCCATCATGGTCGTGGGTCTAAACAGCCTGGTCAAGGCCGGGCAGGACCTGATGGAGCCCCGGAACATGTGCATCGTCTCCCTCATCCTCGTCTTCGGCATCGGGGGCATGGTCTTCTCCGCCGGGGATTTCAGCATCAAGGGCATCGGCCTGGCCGGCATCCTCGGCGTCTTCCTGAATCTGGTCCTGCCGCGACGCCGGTCCGTGGATTGAGGCTCAATCCGGACTATCGCCCCCCGCTCAAGGCGCCGCTGATCTCGGCGGCGATGCGGCGGGCCGCCGCCGGGGGGTCGTCCGCATCCCGGATGGGTCGTCCGATGACCAGATAGTCGGCGCCCAAGTCGACGGCCGCCGCCGGCGTGGTGATGCGCTTCTGGTCGTCCGCGGGCTGGTCCCCGGCCGGCCGGATCCCCGGGGTCACTGCCAGGAAATCCGGTCCAAAGGCATTTTTGACGGCGGCCGCCTCCCGGCCGGAGCAGACGATCCCGGCACACCCCGCGGTCCTGGCTGCCTCGGCCCGCTTCATGACCAGACGGGTCATGTCGGCGGCGTAGTCCGCCGCAAAGCCGGCTTCAGCAATATCCCGGCTGGAGACGCTGGTCAGGACCGTAACCCCCAGCACCCCGACCTTTCCGCCGGCGCCCTCGACGGCCGCTTCGAGCATCCGCATGCTTTCCCCGCAGTGGACCGTGGCGAAGGTGACGTTCAGATCCGCCACCCGGCGCATGGCACGGGAGACCGTCGCCGGGATGTCATGAAGCTTCAGATCCAGAAAAACCCGGGCGCCCTCGCCGCGGATAAACCGGACGATCTCCGGCCCCGCCTCGATGAAGAGCTCGAGCCCCACCTTGAACATCCCGACCTCGCCCGACAGCAGGGTCACCAGCTTTTTCGCCGCATCCGTCGTCGGCACGTCCAGCGGAAATATGATATAGTCTTTGGCAGCTTTCATGGCCTCTCCTCCCGATTCCCTTCATTCCTTGCTCAAGTCGATTTTTGTCGTCCCGGTGGGCGGAGGTGTTCTCCGGCTTATGAAACTCGAACGTTGACATCCTTTATTTTAACGATCACCAGGGTGATGTCATCCGCCTGAACCCCCGGTCCGCAGAAGGCGTCCACGTCGGCGACGACCCCTTCCAGAATTTCCCGGGCGGCAGCGTCCCGGCGGCGCCGGATCGCCTCCTTGAAACGCTCCCGCCCGAACATCTCGCCTTCGCTGTTGCGGCTTTCCCAGATGCCGTCGGTGCCGACGGCGATGATCTGCCCCGCCGCAAGCCCCGAACGCCTGCTGGCGGCGTAGGCCATCTCCGCGTCAATGCCCAGGGCCGCCCCTTCGCCCTTCAGCACGGCAAAGGTGTCCGCCGCCGGGTCGTAGAAGAGTGCCGGATCGTGGCCGGCCCGGATCCAGTCGACGGCAGCCGCGCCGGCCGTGAATTCCATGTAGAAGAGGGTGACAAACTGGCCGGTGGCGTCGGTGTCCCGGCAGAGCAGCCGGTTGACGTCGGCGATCATGCCGGCCAGGGGTCCCGGCCGGGCCACCCGCCCCTCGAGAAATGCCCGGGCCGTGGCCATGAGCAGGGCCGCAGAGATGCCGTGTCCGGAGACATCCCCCACCGCAATGCCGATGCCGTTCCCTCCCCCCCGCTCCAGGGCGATGAAGTCGAAAAAATCCCCACCGGTCTCGTCGCAGTAGCGGCTTTCTGCCGCGATATCGAGGCCCGGGATCCGGGGCGGGGCTTTGGGCAGCAGGCTCTGCTGGACGCTGCGGGCCACCTCGATCCCCTGTTTCAGTCGTATCCGCTCCTCCAGGTCCGGCACCATCCGGTTGAAGGCGCGGCCGAGCTCCCCGATCTCGTCCCGGGAACGGATGTCGATGCGGGTGGTGAAATCGCCCGTGGCCAGCCGGCGGGATGCTTCGAGCAGCTTCCCGATATTCTTCGTGACATTGCGGGAGATCAAAAGGGAGAGGAGAACGATGGCGGCGAGGGCCGCCAGGAAGATCATCCCCGTCGTCCGCATCTCTTCGAT
Source organism: uncultured Desulfococcus sp. (assembly GCA_913060435.1). GTDB lineage: Bacteria > Desulfobacterota > Desulfobacteria > Desulfobacterales > Desulfococcaceae > Desulfococcus. The sequence goes on along the minus strand of CAJXSB010000018.1, from coordinate 803 downwards.
GAAGCGCAGCTGGACATACTGCTCGAGGCCTTCGGCATCCGCGATCAGGTCGGTTCTGGGAACGATGAGGAGCAGCGATGTCCCCGACGTGCTGATCACGCTGTAGGCCATGAGGGTCATCCGCCCCTGGTAGGGGACTTCTGCGATGCCCGAACGCCGCTTCATCAGGTCCGAGGCCACGGGGGCAAGAGCCTCCGGGGCATCGGCGGAGAGCCATCGGGCCGTGCGGAGGTAGCGCCACCGCTCATGCTGCGGCTGGCTCCGGTCCTCGCTTGCGATGATCAGGATTCCGTGCCCGTCATCTTCCGGACGAACCTCCGTCCGCACCAGCAGGGAAACCACGTGTTCGGATATCATCTGAATATGCTCATTTTCGTGGAGGATCGTGCTCACCGGCACCATGGCGGCCGAGACGCCCAGAAATTCCTCCCCGGGGCCGTGGACGGGCGCGGTGACCGGGATGACGACCTGCCGGGTCAGGGGGTCGACCAGGGGCATGTGCCAGCGGATGTCGTCCGCCGCCTTGGCAGCCCTGTACCAGCCCGCCCGCCGCATGTCATCGACCGCGTCGCCGGACGGACCGGGGTAGACCCCCTGAATTCCGTTTTCCAGCACCACCATCTGCCAGAGGAAGAGACCCGGAAACTCCCGGTCGAAGGCTTCATATACGGCGGCCATCCCCTCGAGGCGCCCCAGCGTCTGCTCCCCCGCCGCAGCGGCGTCCTGCGGCACCATCCAGCGGGGCGTCAAGTGGGAGACGGTAAAGGGCTTGCAGCGGCCGCTTTCGGTGATCCGGCAATAGG
>CAJXSB010000017.1 GCA_913060435.1 uncultured Desulfococcus sp. | reverse complement strand
GCGGCGGCGCGGCAACCGATGCAAAAGGGCGCCGGCATATCTATTGACGCGGCATGCGCGATATCCTATACCGTACAAGAAGCCTTACGGTCGGCCCTTTTCAGGCCTTCATTGCCTGCGGGGCGGCATCGTAGCGGCACTATCGTCCGTGCGTCGGAGTCGCCGGAGATAACACCGGCCACATGAATGTCGACCGGGGAGCGGAAATGCAGACAACGAAGTCATCGGAAATATTTGATCTTTGCGTTCTTGGGTGCGGACCTGCCGGTTTTGCCGGTGCCATGCGGGCGTTGGACCTCGGCAAGCGCGTCTGCGTGGTCGAAGGCGGCGAAATCGGGGGCGCCGGCATCATGTGGGGCGCCCTTGCCTCCAAAACCATGTGGGAGCTGGCCAAGGATTATGCCGTGGCCGCAAAGACCGACCGGGGGTACCGGGCAACCGGCCTCTCGGTCGACTACGCTGCCGTTCGGGCAAGCGTGATTCAGGCGGCCAAGGAGAAGCAGTATCAGATGCTTTCACAGCTTGAGACCTATGCGCCGGAACGGTCGAAAGGCCCGGGCGCCGTCACCTTTGTCCGGGGGTGGGGACGTTTTCTCTCCAGGGATCAGATCGAAATCAATTGTCGTGACGGAAAATGTCAGCGCATATCCGCGCGCTTCTTCCTCATCGCCACCGGCTCGACACCCCGCAATTTTCCGCACATCGACACGGACCAGGAACGGATCTTCAATTCCGACGGCATCCTGAACCTCAAGGCATTCCCATCCCGCCTGGTCATCATCGGCGCCGGAATCATCGGATGCGAGTACGCCACCATTTTTTCCAACTTTGGCCAGACCAAGGTGTATCTCGTGGACCATGCGACCCGCGTAATCCCCTATGAAGATGAGGATGTCAGCGATTTTGTTCAGGACAACCTGGTCCGCCGGGGCGTGCGGGTGATCCATTCGGCCAAACTGAGGGATATCGCCAAGGCGGACGGTCACCTGGAGGTCATCCTCGATTTTCAGGACGGGCATTCGGAGGTGATCGAAGCGGATGCGGCGCTCATCTCCATCGGCCGCACATTCGACCTCTCGGACCTTGGCCTCGAAAAGCTGGGCATCGACGTGAGCCAGCCGGGATTTCTGAAAACCGACGACAACTGCTGCGTCAACGGCAATGTCTATGCCGCCGGGGACATCACCCACCACCCGGCCCTGGTGAATATCGCGGAAATGGAGGGCCGCTATGCCGTCAAGCACATGTTCGGCCGCTCCAAATGGCCCCTCGACTATACGAACATGTCGACGGTGATGTTCTTCCATCCGGCGGTGGCCGCTGTCGGGCTGAACGAGAACGGATGCCGTCGCAGAAAAATGCCTTTCCGGGTGGCCTATTATTCCAATTCGCTCTGCAACCGCGCCATCGCCATGCGGGCCGTGCACGGCTTTGTGAAAATCATCGTCACAGACGACGCCCAGCAGCGGATACTGGGCATGCGCGCCGCTGGGCCGCAGGTGTCGAGCACCATCATGTCCATTGCCCATTTCATGGATGCCGGCATGGGGGCTTTGGATGTACTGAAGTCGGTCTATCCCCATCCGACCATCACGGAGGGGATCCAGGAGTGCCTCAGAATGCTGCTCGGCAAATCGATCTTCAAGCCTCATGCCTTTCCGGACTACATGAAGATTCGCAGCTGGCATCCGGAGGGAGGATATCGGGATGAAAAATAACCACCACCGTTCCCAGGAAACCGTGTGGATTATCGGCGCCGGGCGATTCGGCATGCTCGCCCTGGAACGTCTCTCCAGAAGCAAGCCGGAGGCCAATTTTGTAGTGGTCGACCCGGATGAGCGCCGCTTCTTTCCACTGGAGCACCCGCGGTGCACCTTCGAAAACCGGGACGGGGTCGCTTTCGTGGTGCAGCACCTCGACGCAGACAATCCTCCCGATTGGATCATCCCCGCACTTCCCGTGCACCTGGCGGCGGAGTGGTGCCTGGGAAGGCTGCCCCACAGGGGGCGCCGGGTTCCCGTCGGAGAGGGGCTTGATACCATGCTCCCCAACCCCGTCCGGGGGGCCGGCGGCGATATATACGTCACCCATGCCGATTTTCTATGCCCCGACGACTGCCCGGAGCCTGCCCAGACCTGTACCGTGACGGGCCAACCCCGCAAGACGGATATGTTCACCCTGCTCGAAGGGGTCCGCTTCGCCGATTTCACGTCCATCGTCATCAGAAGCTGCCAGCTCGGACCGGGCGTCGGCGGGTATCGGCCCCGTCAGCTTTTTGATCTCCTGGCCCATCTCCAGGAAGGAAAGGGCCATTTCCTGGTTTCCACCGCATGCCGCTGCCACGGCGTCATCACCGGCATCCGCGTGGTGTAAGGTCCAGTCTCTCATGCACCGGCTGCGGTCCATCAGGCACCGGGCCAGTGCGGAGCGCCTACAGGTAGCGCGATTCGTCTCTGTCGAGAAAGAGCTTGAACGCATCGTCTGAATTTTCAAACTCCAGGGAATGGGCCCTGCATCCGTTGCGGGTGCAGAAATTGACGCTGCCGCCCATCTCCAGGTTCACCGAGGCGACCGGCGCCTTGCACGTGCAGGTTTTCACGATCGGCAATAGATTGTGGCAGGCCGGGCAGCTGCATTGCACCACGGCGTCCGGGACGTCCTCCACGCCCTCGAAGATCTTCTCGTAGCTGCCGTAGATCTGGCTCAGGTAGAGGCGCCCGTGCTGCTTATCCACGGCAACCTCCAGTTCGATGGACGGCAGGCCGTCCACGAGAACCGCGTCGTTCATCATGCTTTTTCCGCAGTTGGGGCATTTGACGCTGACTTCGATTTGATACGTCACGGGATCCTCCTTCCGGTTGGAGTGGCGGGTCAAGGAAAAAATAGCGGGGATCCCGAAAAGCGCGGCATCGCAGGCTGGGCTTGGCGACGCCGATGCCGACGGGATCACTCTAAATATAGTAGGCGTTTTTGAAAAAAGCAATGTCCGCAGCCTTCGGCGTCAGAGCCTTTCACGTCGTCCTGCGGGAGAAAACCCACCGTTCATGGGAGGATAGATCCGGGTTGAAGCGGTAGCCGGCGTCGGTAAACGCCTTGAGGCCTTCGGCGTCTTTGATCCGATGCTGAACCACGAACCGGACCATCATTCCCCTGGCTTTCTTGGCATAGAAACTGATCACCTTGTAGGCGCCATTTTTGAAATCCTTGAAGACCGGTGTGATGACGGGGGCATTCAGCTGCTGGACCTTGACAGCCTTGAAATACTCGTTGGAGGCCAGATTAACGAGGGGGGCGCCGCCCTGCGCCGCGATGGCTTCATTGAGCGCCTCGGTGATCCGCGATCCCCAGAACTGGTAGAGATTTTCCCCGCGCGCGGTCGGGAGCCGCGTGCCCATCTCCAGCCGATACGGCTGGATCAGGTCCAGCGGCCGCAGGAGCCCGTATAGCCCGGAAAGAATCCGGAGGTGGGCCTGGGCGAACTGAAACGCAGATGCGGAAAAACTTTCAGCCTGGAGGCCCGCATAGACATCGCCTTTGAACGTCAGGACGGCCGGCTTGGCATTTCCGGGGGTGAAGGGAAGGCCCCACGCCGAAAAGCGGGCCTGATTCAGTTCGGCCAGCTTGGCGCTGATGCCCATCAGCTCGGAGAGCTCTTCGGCCGTGTATTTCCGGAGAGAATCGACCAGCATCTCCGAATGTTCGGCAAATACCGGCAACGTGTAATGCGCCGTCTCGGGGGGCGTCTCAAAATCGAGAGTTTTGGCGGGGGAAATCACCATGAGCATGATCGGACCTCCTCAGGGGTCGTGCTAGGTCAGCGTGACCCGGTATTTCCGGACGAATTCCACCGGATGATAGGATCGCTTGGCTCTTCTCAGGCCTTCATCACCCATATCCTGTTCGCGGTTGACCCAGCGGAAATGATGATTTTCGGCGAGAAACATCTGATTGATGGCCTGATAAATGCCTTTGTACGCGGTCAATCCCTTCTCGAAATGGATGAGAACGGTCTCCTCGTTCATCTGCTCCGCCACGGTGAAGGCGGCCATTTCGCCATCCACCAGGATAGCGCCGCCGGAGACGTCAGCGAGGGACTCCCAGTTGGCCAGCACTCGCGCAATGGCGTAATTCTCCGAGGCGAGGGTGTCGTCGGACTCGCAGTCCCGCCAGACGCACCAGTCCTCCTGCATCCCCAGGGCGCCCTCGACCATATCCGGGGTCAGGGGCAGATAGGCAAAGTCATATTTTTTCCGAAACTGGTTCAGGAGGTTCTTTTTCTTGTGGAACCGGTTACCTTTGAGTTCGACCAGGTCCGGAACCGAATAGAGATAGTCCCACTGGTCTTCTACCGCCGTGGCGGCCACACGTCCCCCCATCGCTGCACGCCAGCAGTAGATAAGCGGTTCAGGCACGCGGATGAAGATGGTGCTGCCGGTAAAGTGACGGGCGATGCGCCCGGGCCAGTCGATCTGATCCCACGGACCGACGGGCGCCCAGAGCGCTGCCTTTGGTGCCGCCTGCCGAATCCAGACCAGGTCATCGTCCCACGCCCACTCCAGACCGTATGCCTTGCGCCAGCCCCACAGATTGACGAAGCTGTAGTCGGAGGCCTCCCAGTTTGACTGTTTCAGGCGTTCGCGATAGAGATCTTGCTGTTCCAATGATATCGGCTCGAATTGCAGTGCCATCCATTCCTCCATGTGGGTTTCCGGGTGGGTTTCGGGGTCGGACACGCGGCGCCGAAGACGGCGGCAGCGCCTGGTTGTCTCGGGAGCTTCGCGTGCTTAACTTAATTGGAATTGCAAGGCATGTCAAAATTTTTCAGTAAAATCAAACAACCCTGAGCATACGGTTGTTGCGGCCTCGCTTATACCAAAAGCAGGCCCAGCACGGTGGGCCCCGGGGGGCGGCGAGCTATGGGTGCATCTCCCATCTGTGGGGAAGTCTACCCGGCGCAGGGCTGCCGGAGGATCATCATATGAATGCAGATCAGTTTTTCCGCAAGCTCTTTATGGAGCAGATCAACCGAAGGGAATTCATTCGGCGGCAGGTTCGGGGCGCCATGCTCGTGGCCGGCGGACTCACCGTTCCAGCGCTGCCGGCGGCTGCGGCAACGCCGGACATCGGCATCGCCAGGGGTGCGCCGGGACCTGCGGCGCGAAAGGCCGTAGCGCTCATCGGCGGCATCCGGCGGTTTGTAAAACCCGGACAGAAGGTGGTCATCAAGCCCAATATGAGCTTTGCCCATGACCCGGAGCGGGCCACCAACACCCATCCCGAGGTGGTCCGGGAGCTCGTCGCCATGTGCCGGGAGGCCGGGGCGGGACGAATCCGGGTGCTGGATCATCCCCTGCGGAAGCAGGAGCTGTGCATCGAGGGGGTCAAGAAAGCATGCGCCGTTTTCGAGGAGGAGATGGTCTACGGCCTCGCCGACGACCGCTTTTTTGCGGAGACGTCGATCCCCCGCGGCATGGACATGAAGGAGACCGAGGTGATGAAGGATGTGCTCGAGGCGGATGTGCTGATTGCCGCGCCGGTGGCCAAATCCCACGGCAGCGCGGGCGTCAGCCTCTCCATGAAGGGGATGATGGGCCTGATCTGGAATCGATGGGTCATGCATGTGCGCTATGACCTGCATTCGGCCATCGTGGACCTGGCCAGCCGCCTCACGCCGCAGCTGGTGGTGGTGGACGGCACCCGTGTCCTGTCCACCGACGGGCCGTCAGGTCCTGGAAAGGTCCTGAAGATGGACACGGTCATCGCCTCGGCAGACATGGTGGCGGCGGACGCCCAGACCGTCCGGATGTTCGAATGGTATGGCCGCCGCTTCGAACCGCGCCAGGTCAAACACATCCGCATTGCCCACGAACGCGGGCTCGGCCGCATGGATGTCGAGAATATGACCATCCAAGAGGCATCCGCATAGCCGGGAGAACCGATGAAGCCATTTTCGCCCCAGAGGGCTGTCCAGGCAATGACGTTTCTCCTGTTCGTGGCGCTGCTGATCCTGACGACCTTTCCACTGGCATCGCCGGTGCCGGTGGATGCATTCCTGCGGATGGACCCTGCAGCCGCCATCGCTGCTTCATTGAGCGCACGGACCCTGATCCCGTCTCTATGGCCCGCGGCGGTGCTTCTGATGCTGACCCTTATCCTGGGCCGATTCTTCTGCGGCTACGTCTGTCCGCTGGGGACGGCCATCGATGCGGCAGATGCAGCGATGCGCCGGAAGCGCCGGCGGAACGCCGCCGGCCCGGCCCCGGCTGGATGGGGACGGATCCAATACCTCGTCCTTTTTTTCATCATCGGTGCGGCGGCCCTCGGCATATCCTTCGCCTGGACGACGGCCCCCCTGGTCCTGGTGACGCGCTTTTTCGCCCTGGTCATCTACCCGGTCGCAGCGCTTTTCGGCAGCGCGGCAGCCGTGCTGCTGCGACCGGCGGCAGACATTACCGGGCTGTCCGGGCTGGCCTATCTCCAGGTCGACATCCCACGCTACGCTCTCCAGTGGTTCACCCTGGGGACGGTGGGCCTGATTCTGGCTGCCGGCCGCATCGCCCCCCGCTGCTGGTGCCGGTATTTCTGCCCGGCCGGAGCGGCCTTTGCCCTCTTTTCGATAAAACCGCTCCTGCGCCGAAGGGTCTCGGACGCCTGCTACCAGTGCGGGGAATGTGCGAGGGGATGCCCCACGGAGGCGATTCCCGCTGACCCTTTCGAGACCGACTTCACGGCCTGCATCACCTGCCACGCCTGTGAGCGGATCTGTCCGGCGGGTGCCGTATCCTTTGGTGCGGCGGCCCGCAGAAGAAAATGGCGGCCCTGGCTGCCGGAACGGCGCCAGCTCCTCCTGGCGGGGCTGACCGGCGCCGGTGCGGCGGCGCTCACCCTTACCGGGCTGGGGCGCCGTCGCAATGACAATGCTCCCGGGCAGCTGCACCCGGCAGATCTGATCCGTCCGCCGGGGGCCGTCCCGGAACCGGAATTCCTGGCCCGCTGCCTCCGCTGCGGGGCATGCATGAAGGCCTGCCCGACCAACACCCTTCAGCCCATGGGCCTTTCGGCCGGAATCGATATGTTTTTCAGCCCCAGGGTCACCCCCAGGCGCGGCCCATGCGAGCCCCTCTGCAATGTCTGCGGCGAGGTCTGCCCCACCGGCGCCATCCGGGCGATCCCGCCGCCGGAAAAAATATGGGCCAAGATAGGAACGGCGCAGATCCTCCGGCATAAATGCCTGGCATGGGAATTCGACCGCCGCTGCCTGGTCTGCGACGAGGTCTGTCCATACGACGCCATATCGCTCAATTCCGTGCCGGAAGCGAAGGTCCCGGTGCCCTTTGTGAATGAATCCCGCTGCAGCGGGTGCGGATTCTGCGAACACTACTGCCCGGTTCAGGCCCGGGCGGCCATCATTGTCGAACCCATGGAAGCGTTGAGGCTTGGGGAAGGGTCTTTCCGGGAGAAAGCCCGCGCTGCGGGCCTGGACCTCCGCATCGACCGACGCCCCCCGGCAGAACCATACCCGGATGCAGAACCGGAGGCTGCCGAAGCCGGCCTGCCGCCGGGGTTTACGGAGTAGACCGCCGCGGGGGCCGAAGCGGGGCTATTCCGTTTCGAGTTCATCGTCGGATACGGCCACCGTCTTGATGTTGATGCCGATGAGGCCCCCTTTCAGCGACAATCGTAGCGCTTCCCCGTTACGGACCACCACCATCTCCACCGTATCCGCATCGGAGGTTTCGCGGACGGCGGCCACCAGCTGCTGCGAATTCCGAACGGGTGCGCCGTCGTACGCCACAACGAGGTCCCCCCGTTGGAGGCCGAGGCTTTCGGCCTGGGTGCCGGCATTGACCCGGATCACCCGGACGGCCTGGACCGTCGATTCCGGTTCGGTTGCCGGCGGCGGCTCCGCTTCGGACGGCAGCGCTGCAACAGGCATCTCCACGGGCCCCGGCCCGGCGCCCTTTGCCCGGGGCAGCACCGAAACCTGGCGCAGCTGGGTCAGGTTGTAGAAAAAAGCATAATTGGTCTCGTCCAAGCTGCGCAGCAGCCGCTTGAGAGCGGCCTCCACAGGTTCGTTGTCGGCTGCAAAGGATATCCGCTCCTGATGTCGCTCCTCCAGGCCCGATACCGTCACGCTGCACTGCCGTGTGATTTCGGTCAGGAGGGTTCCCAGGGGTGTCTGTTCGAGATCGAGGTTGAGCCGCTGCGCCGCGAATGCCGGACCTTCCGTGGGCGCGCTCGTCTCCCGGCCGGCCGCAGGTGTCGCCGCCGCTGCCAGGACGAACGCACAGATGACCCCGATCTGCATCATTGGCGTCACGAATTGCCGGTGCTGGTATTTCATCCTGCCACCTCGGTTGACGGGCCCGGCGCCGCGATGGTTGCCGCCGTGCAAGGCCCGGTGGAGTGTATTGTTGAGATCATACGCCGAATCTGCTAATGTATATCTCTTTTGAACTATATGTGCAAGGGTACAAAAAAAGCAAAGCATTTCAGGATCTTCATGAATTACCGATCTAAGCTGGTGTGGAACAAGGAGCAGCCATGGTAAACATTCCCGGTACGGTCATCGGCATCATGATACTCTTCATCGGCAGAAAGCTGTTCTGGCTCTTCATCGGCAGCATCGGCCTTCTGGCGGGGCTGACCTATGCCGAGAACTTCCTGGGACCGCAGGAGGACTACATCGTTCTGGGTATCGCCGTGCTGCTCGGCCTCCTCTTCGCCACCTGTGCGCTTCTCCTCAAAAAGCTGGCCTTGGGCCTGGCGGGATTCATGGTCGGGGCTTACGTCACGCTCTATCTTTTCAGGGCCTTCAGCTTTCCGGAGACCCAGTTCATATGGCTAATCTGCCTGATCGGCGGGATTCTGGGCATCGCCCTCATGGCCTTCCTGTTCGACTGGGCCATTATCATCCTCTCTTCCATCTTCGGTGCCATCCTGGTCATCCAGTCGGTGGCCATCGCGCCCCATATCATGCCGTGGGCATTTTTCGGCATGATCATCCTGGGCTGTGCCGCACAGGCGAGAATCATGTACACGGAGCCGGGAATGGGCGGCCGGCGCAGATAGCCATTCATCCAACACGGGCATCTTCGTCCACCCGGACACCCCGGCGTCACTGCCCGTTGAACCCACCGGAGGAAACCGTCATGAATCGGTTCATGGAGGCGGCGCTTGCCATGGCGCCCCAGCTTGGCGCCGTTCGGAGAGACATTCACAGACATCCGGAAACCGGAATGACCGAAACCCGGACGGCCCGGATCGTCGCCGATTATCTGAAGGACCTCGGACTCGCGGTCCGGGAGGGCGTCGGCGGCACCGGCGTGGTGGGGCTGCTCGAGGGGCGCAGGCAGGGGCGGACGGTGGCTATCCGGGCCGACATGGACGCCCTTCCCATGGCGGACCGAAAGACCACCGCCTACCGCTCCGGCGTTGACGGGAAAGCCCATGCCTGCGGTCACGACGGTCATACGGCCATGCTTCTGGGGGCGGCCGCGGTGCTCTCCCGCCATGCCGGCGAGCTCGACGGCAGCGTCAAATTCATCTTTCAGCCCAGTGAGGAGCGGCTCCCCGGCGGGGCGAAACCCATGATCCGGGACGGCGCCCTCGAAGATCCGCGGGTGGAAGGGATCTTCAGCTGCCACGTTCATCCCGACGTCCCCCAGGGGTCGGTGATGGTCGCGCCGGGCTACTGCACGGTGTCATCCGCCGGCTTCACCCTCGAGATGATCGGCAAAGGGGGGCACGTGGCCCAGCCCCATCAGACGGTTGACCCCATCGTCATGGCCGCCGCCTGCATCACCGCCGCCCAGTACATCATCTCCCGCAGGACAGACCCCCTCGATCCTGCAGTCCTCGCCTTCGGCGTCGTTCAGGGCGGCACCGCCAACAATATCATTCCGGAGCGGGTGGCCCTCAAGGGCACCATCCGGGCGCTCAGCCCGGCCCGGCGGGACCGGCTCATCGCGATGTTCCGGCAGACCGTCGAGGGGACCGCCCGGATGCACGGCGGTGATTTCCGCCTCGAGATCGACATGGAGTATCCGTCGGTCTTCAACGAGCCCGCCATGGTTGATCTCCTGGCCCGTGCCGCCGGCGATCTCCTGGGGAGGTCCCGGGTCATTCGCACGGAGAAGCCGTTTATGGGGGGGGAGGATGTCTCGTATTTTCACCAGGAGGTCCCCGGCGTCTTCTGGTTCATCGGAACGGGCAACCCGGACAAGGGCTTTACCCATCCGCTGCACAGCCCCTGGTTCGATTTTGATGAAGCCGTGCTGCCCATCGGCGCCGCCCTGCACGCGCAGTGCGCCCTCGACTTTCTGTCGGCCACGGAGATGCCGGCCCTTTCCCGCCCGGTCGACCGGCCCCAGGAATGATCTCCTCTGCAGATCAGGAATCGGCGTAGAGATATCGCCGGATCATCTCCTCGATCTTTTCGTGCGGGCTCATCCCTTCGCGGGTCTGGCAGCGGTCGGAAAACGCCTCCCATTCGCCGGGCAGGAGATGCTGGAGGATGACGACCGTTGCATCGATTGGGGCTGGGGCGGCGTTCCGCGCTGCTTCATGCGCCCAGGGCGGCGCCGGCGCCGCGGATGGGCCTTCCACGAAGCGGAACCGGGCATAAATCCGGTCCCCGCTGCGGACGAAGCCGGCAGCGGCTGCTGCATCGGCGCTGTCCGCCGCCAGGGGCTCCAGGGTGATGGTGCCCACCCGTTCCATGTCGATGATGGTCTTGTCGAATATCTTGGGATGGAGGCCGGCACCGGCCCGGACCTCATCCAGACGATACGGGCCGTTGCCACCGATGTCGGCCGCCGCCGCCCGGATCCGCTGTTCCGCCTTGCGCCGCATGTCTCCTGCCGGTCCGCACCCTGTCAGGCGCGGGCTTCCTCCGGCGCCAGAGCGACCTTGCGCTTCAGCAGCTCCCAGTCTTCGTCGACCATGGCCTGGATCTCGCCGTAGTCGTCGTCGGTCAGGTGCTTGAAACGCCCCTGCACCGAAAGATAATCCCGGACCGGCAGCGGGGGCTCCGCATCATGGTTGAGGGTGTAACGGACACCGTCGGTTACCTCGTAGAGGGGAAAGGCACGGGTCTTTACCGCAAGGCGCGCGATCTTGATGCACTGGTCCGACGGCACCCGCCATCCGGTGGGGCAGGTGGCATAGACATGGAGAAAACGGCTGCCGCCTTTCAGTTCCCGTGCCCGCTGAAACTTGCGGATCATGTCCTCGGGGTAGGCGATGCTGGCCGTGGCGGCGTAGGGAATGCGGTGCGCCGCGAACGCCTCGACGATATTCTTCTTCCGGGTATGCTTCCAGTTCGTTCCGGGGGTGGTGGTGGTGCGGGTCCCGAATGGGGTTGATGAGCTTCGCTGGACGCCGGTGTTCATGTAGGCTTCATTGTCGTAGCAGACGTAGATGAAGTCCTCGTTTCGCTCGACGGCGCCCGAGAGGGCCTGGAAACCGATGTCGAATGTGCCGCCGTCGCCGGCCCAGGCCACCACGGTGGTCTCGGTGTCGCCGCGCATGTCGAGGGCCGCCCGCAGGCCGCTGGCGGCGGCGCCGGCCGTGGCAAAGGCGGTGTGGAGCACCGGGACCTTGAGCGAGGTCTGGGGATGGGAGCCGGCGATGATGGCCCAGCAGCAGGCCGGGATCACCAGCATGGTCTTTTCGCCCAGGGCGCGCAGGGCGAATTTCATGGCCACCGTGGCGCCGCAGCCGGGGCAGCCGACATGTCCCGAAGCCATGTAGTCGGTCTGGGGCAGGGGGGAATGTATCATGACGCGAACCTTTTCTCCTGAGTGATGAACACCGATCAATCGGTCCGGCACACCGGGCAGGCCGCCGGATCGAGCCCGATCCAGACGCTCTCGGGGGCGGGGCGCTCCGACTGCTTGGTGCGGACGTAGATTTCTTCAATGGTTTCGGGCGTGACATCCCGCCCGCCCAGGCCGGCGATATAGCTGTAGACCGGCGGCCGGGAATCCATGAGATAGAGGGCCGCCCGGATCTCCTGGGCGAAAATGCCGCCGACGCCGAAGCAGAAATTGCGATCGAGCACCGCAATCTTCCGGGCGTCGCCGGCCAGGGATGCCAAAAGCGCGGCGGGAAACGGCCGGAACATCCGGAGCTTGAGGACCCCCACCTTTTCGCCGCGCTCCCGCAGGTCGTCGACCACCTGACGGCTGGTGCTGACCGCGGTGCCGGCCATGGCGAGGATAATGTCGGCGTCCTCGCACCGGTAGGCCTCAAGCATGCCGTATCGACGGCCGAAGACCGACGCAAAAGCCTCCTCGGCCGCCGTATAGTGCTCCGGGATCCGCCGCATGCCCGCCTCGATATCGTGGCGCATCTCCATGTAGCACCCCGGGGGCGCCATCTGGCTCAGGGCGAAAGGATCCTGCGTGTCGAGCTGAATCCGGGGCTGGAAGGCCGGCAGAAAGCGGTCCACCGAGGCCTGGTCGGGGATGTCGACGGGCTCATACGTGTGGGAGAGGAAAAATGCATCGAGCACCACCATGACCGGCAGGCTCGCGCTTTCGGCCAGCCGGAAGGCCAGCAGGGTCGTGTCGAGGACTTCCTGCCCGTCCTCGCAGTAGAGCTGGATCCAGCCGGTATCCCGTTGTGCCAGGCTGTCGGTCTGGTCCATCCAGATGTTCCATCCCGGCCCCAGGGCGCGGTTGACCTCGGCCATGACGATGGGCAGCCGGGCGGCCGAAGCCCAGTGGAGCAGCTCGTGCATCAGGGCCAGGCCGTGGGACGAGGTGGCCGTAAAGGTCCGCACCCCGCCGCTGGCGGCCCCGATCACCGCCGCCATGGCCGAATGCTCGCTCTCGACGCAGATGAACCGGGCCGCCATCCTGCCGTCCGCGCAGTATTCCGACAGCGCCTCCACAATATGGGTCTGGGGGGTGATGGGGTAGGCCGACATCACCTGAACCCTGGCGAGCCGGACCGCTTCGGATACGGCGTGGCTCCCTTCCACCACTTCTTTCATGACGCTTCCTCCTCGAGGGTCATGGCGTTTCTGGGGCATTCCACCACGCAGATGCCGCAGCCCTTGCAGTAATCCAGATTGATGCAGCGGGTGCCGTCGATGTAGATGGCGACCTCCGGGCAGAAAAGACGGCAATTGTCGCAGTCGTTGCAGATGCCGCAGTTGAAGCACCGGGAAGCTTCCTGGACGGCGGCGTCCCGTCCGTAGGCGCCCTCGACCTCTTCAAAGCTTCCGCAGCGGGTCTCGGGCGACAGCACCGGCGGAGCCTGCCGTTCGGCCGGCGCAAAATAGTCGGTGTTGAGGGCAGAGAAGGGAACAATGGCCGGATTGCGGGTTTTTCGCCTCCCCGACAGATATATCTCCATGGAGAGGGCGGTGCCGTCGCCTACCCGGCAGGCGCCAAGCCTTTCCGGAATGGCTTTCCCGCCGTGGCGGAAGCGGGTGTCGAGCGCCATGGCGGCCTGCTTTCCCGAGGCCACGGCGTCGGTGACGCTCTTGACCGGCGTTGTCAGGTCTCCGCCGAAAACCACGGGCAGGCGGGCGTCGGGGTGCTCCCAGAGGATGCAGTGGCTCATCCGGAGCTGTCCGGGTTGGTGTTCGGGTGGAAAGAGCCAGTTTTCCCCGGGTTCGGCGCCGATGGCGGAATAGACCTGGTCCACCATGAGGGTTTCGGTCCGATCGCCGTCCGGTTCGACGCGGCACCGGCCGCCGGCGGTTTCCATCCGGGTGGTCCGCATGCGCTGGAGGGTGAGCACCATCCCGCCGTCTCCCCCGTCGATGCGGACGGGCGCGACCAGCGGCATCAGCTGCACGCCCTCGGCCAGGGCCATCTCGACCTCATGATCGAAGGCCGGCATGTCCTGTCGCCTTCGGCGGTAGACCAGGATCGGCTCGACCCCCAGGCGGGTTAGGGATCGGGCGACGTCGATGGCGGTGTTGCCGCCGCCAATGACGGCCGCCCGCCCGCCGGTGCAAGTATTGTCGCCTCCCCGGATGTCGTGGAGGTACGCAAGGCCGTTCAGCACCTTTTCCTCCCCGGGGATCCACAGGGGAAGGGAGCGGCCGTATCCGCAGCCGAGAAAGACCGCGTCGTACTGCTCCCGGGCCCTGGCCATGAAATCCCGGGTGATCGGTTTCTGGCAGTAGATCTTGACCCCCATGTCGACGATCCGGGAGATCTCGGCCTTGAGGACGTCCTCGGGGAGCCGATACCAGGGAATACCCCACCGGAGAACACCACCCGGCTCGCTGTCCGCCTCGTAGATATCGCAGGTATGCCCGAGTCGCGCCAGAAAATAGGCCGCGGCCAGTCCGGCGGGCCCGGCGCCCCCGATGGCGACGGTCTTCCCTCCGGTCGCACGCCGGTCGGTTTCGGCTTCGTCTCCATAGAAGGGGTGGGGCAGGGCATAAGCCCTCTCGATGGCGAGATCGCCGACGAAGCGCTCCAGATGGTGGATGCCGACGGCGCTGTCCATTTCGCCGCGATTGCAGACGCGTTCGCAAGGGTGGAAGCAGACGCGTCCGCAGACGGCCGGAAACGGATTTTCCCGCAGGATGGTCTCCCAGGCGGCCGGGAACATCCCCTGGCCCATCAGCATCTCGATGCGCGCGATGTCCTGGCCGACCGGGCAGGCATTGCTGCAGGGCGCGGTCTTTTCGTCATATCCCGGACGCACGAAGCGCCAGGACCCGGTCTTGTTGATCTCCGTAGAGACGTTCGAGCGGGATATCCGCATCGGCGCCTCCGGCATGCTGTCCCGATCATCCTTCATAAGTCTTCCCCTGCCTGTTTTCCTGTCCTGGAACGCGGACCTCCATATAAGCATCCTTCGCGGCCGCGACGTTCTCCTCCTGCTTCACCGGCACTTCCTGCCGGATGGCCTCCTCGAGGGCGGCCATGGGCGGCGCCTCGAGAATCCTGGCAAAAGCCCCGACCATGGCCGTGTTGATCATGGGATGGGTCCGGGTGCCGAGGCGATGCGCCACGGCGATCCGGGCGGCATCCACCGCGGCGACCCGAAAGCCGGGAAAGGCCTCGGCATCGGGGAGCGCTGCAGCATTGAGCAGAATCCATCCCCCCGGCTTGAGGCCGCGGGTGACGTCGACGGTGGCCAGGAGCTTCGTGTCCTGGACGAGGACGTGATCCGGGGTGTAGATGTTGCTGCGGACACGGATCTTCTGGTGGTCGAGGCGAAGGTAGGCCTCCACCGGAGCGCCCCTGCGCTCGACGCCGAACACCGGAAAGGTCTGAACATAGTAGCCCGCCTTGAAAAAGGCCTTGGCCAGAATGATGGATGCCACCACCGTCCCCTGTCCGCCGCGGCCGTGAAAACGAATCTCCTCCATGACGCTGCCCACCTTTTTTTCCTGTGCCTGTTGTCTTGGCCATTACCGCCCCGGGCCGGCAGGTGTGTGCCGGGCCCGACGCCCGATGAAAAAGGGTTTACCATACCCGAGAATGGTTGCGTTTGCAAGACTGTGGTTGGATTCATCCTTCCATTTCTTTCGGTCATGGGATATAAAGATCCCTAAAGAGATCCATCCGTAAACGCCGGTGCGGCGGCCTTCAGCCCGGTCCCGGCATCGGTTCATGGCGCCGGCATCGAACGGCCCGGAAACGAGGAGGAACGCCCTTGACGACCCCCAAGGAATTCAGGCACCAGCTCCGTGAGCTCTTTGACTCCCAGCAGCTGGCGGTCCTGGCGACGGATGCCGGCGGTCGCCCCTACGCCAGCCTCGTCGCCTTTGCCGCCACCGATGATCTGACGCGGCTGATCTTCGCGACGACCCGCGCCACCCGGAAGTTCGCCAACATTCAGGAAAACCCCCATGTATCCCTGCTGATCGACAGCCGCTCCAACCAGGTCTCGGATTTCCGGGATGCTGTTGCCGTCACCGCCATGGGGTCGGCGGCCGAGGTGTCCAGCGATGATTGGTCGCCCTTGCGCGACCGCTATCTGAAGCGGCACCCCCATCTGAAATCCTTTGTCGATGCGCCGTCCTGCGCCCTGCTGCGGATGAACGTCGCACAGTATTATCTGGTCAGCCGGTTTCAGAATGTCACCGCGTGGGAGATATCGCCGTGAACCTCATCTGTGAACTCGACGACATCCGGCCGGGCGACGAGACCCGCGTCGGCGGAAAGGCCGTCGCCCTGGCACGGATGGCGGCAGACGCCATGGCGGTCCCCGACGCCATCTGCCTCACCATCGAGGCCTATCAATGGTTCGTCCGTGAGACGGGCCTTCAGGGGCGGATTCTCCTGGAGCTGAACCGCAAGGTCTTCGAAGAGATGCGGTGGGAGGAGATCTGGGACACCGCGCTGCGCATCCGCCATCGCTTCCTCCACACGCCGCTTCCTGAATCGCTGCGCGCCGCCATATTGGCGCCGATTCGGGAGCGGTTCAGCGGCCGCGCGGTGGTCGTGCGTTCTTCGGCGCCCGGGGAGGACGCCGCAGGAAGCTCCTTCGCCGGGCTCCACGACTCCTTCGTCAATATCCAGGGCCTCGATTCGATTCTGGACCATATCCGTCTGGTGTGGGCCTCCCTCTGGTCGGACCGGGCGCTTCTCTACCGCCGGGAGCTGGGCCTTTCCACGACGGAGAGCGCCATGGGGGTGGTTGTCCAGGCCGTCGTCGCCGGGGAGGTCTCCGGCGTGGCCTTCGGGGTTTCGCCCAGCGACCCGTCCCAGGCCGTGGTCGAGGCGGTCTACGGCCTCAACCAGGGGCTGGTCGACGGGGATGTCGCGCCGGATGCCTGGATTCTCGGACGGGAGGACGGCGCCGTCATCACCCACCGCCCCGCCAGGCGGGAAAACGCCATGCGCCCCATGACGGAAACCCGCGGCGGAGGCGTCCATCTCGTCCCCCTCACCGAAAAGGAGAGATCCCTCCCGCCGCTTTCGCCGGAAAAGGTAAGCATGGTTTTCGACCTGGTCCGGGCCGCGGAGAAGCACTTTGGCGTCCCCCAGGACGTAGAGTGGACCTTCAGGGACGACAGGCTCTTCATCCTTCAGTCACGCCCCGTTACCGCAGGGGCGGGCGCCGACGACAGCCGCGCCTGGTACCTGAGCCAGCACCGCAGCTTCGAAAACCTGAAGGCGCTGGCCCGGCGGGTAAAAGAGGAGCTTCTTCCGAAAATGCAGGAGACGGCACAGGAAATGGCGTCTATGGACCTCTCCGGCTTCACGGACCGGGAGCTCGCCTCCGAAATCGGCCGCCGCCGGACCGTCTATTCGGAATGGAAGCAGGTCTACTGGGACGAGTTCATTCCCCTGGCCCACGGCATCCGGCTTTTCGGGCAGGTCTACAACGAGGCGGTCCAGCCCGAAGACCCCTTTGCGTTCGTGGACCTCCTGAAGGGAACGGATATGCTGAGCCTCCGGCGCAACCGCATGATCCGGGAAATGGCCGGGATGATCCGGGCGGACGACGGCCTGGCTGCGGACCTGGCGTCGGGCGAACTTCCCGCCGGCGGGCCCTTTGCAGCAGCCTTCGACCGGTTCATGGACCGGTTCGGGACGACCGCCTGGGGATCCGGGGTGGTGCAGGATCGGGATCGGGTAATCCGGATGCTTCTTTCATTGGCGAGGCTCCCGGAAGAAGGTCTCCATGATGCCGCCCCCCGCCGGACCGAGGATATGGAGGCATCGTTCCTGGAATGCTTCAGCGGAGAAGCCCGGGTCCAGGCCCGGGAGATGCTGGCTGTGGGCCGGGAGAGCTACCGGCTTCGGGACGATGACAACATCTACCTGGGCCGAATCGAAGGCCATATGCGCACCGCCGTCGAAATCGGACGCCGCCGCCTGGCAGCACCCCATCCAGGGGGAGACCCGGAGGGACGAGGCCTTCTGACAGCGGCCCTAAAAGAGGACGATACCGGGGTGCCCGCCCCCCCGGCCGGCGGGACCGCTGGAACCGATGATCGCGACCCGTCGCTCAAGGCCCGGCAGATCGTCGGCCAGCCCGCCGGGCCCGGCCTTGTCCGTGGGAGGGCACGCATCATCTCCGGACCCGACGACCTCTTCGACTTCCAGGCCGGCGAAATCCTGGTCTGCGACGCCGTCGACCCCAACATGACCTTCCTGGTCCCCCTGGCCGCCGGCGTGGTGGAGCGCCGGGGCGGCATGCTCATCCACGGCGCCATCATCGCCCGGGAATACGGCCTGCCCTGCGTCACCGGCGTCCCGGAAGCCGTCCAGCGCATCGCCACCGGCGACGAGATCACCGTCGACGGCTACCTGGGGATCGTGATCCGGCATTTTGCGCTGGCATAGCACCGTCTCCCGATCCGCTCTGCAGGATGCCTGACACTGAATCCCATTCGACACTTCCCGGCCGCCGTGAAACAGCTTCCTGGCGGCCGTCCGTTCCAAGACCATCTCTTTCCTGCATCCCCGCCATCGGCTTCTTCGCAACCCCCCACGTTTACACGTTGTAAAAAATATCGACAGGGTGGGGCGCCGGTTCGGCCGATGCCGGCCATGCACTAGATCAAATACAATAATATTTCATTAGGTTGCATTGGATTGTCTTCATGGCACGATGCTTGCTGATGCGATGGTGCAATGCCGTACCACAGCACCGGCTCGCGCGCAGCATACCTCGGAGACCCATCGGGGAGGGACCCATGAAGAACCGCTATTATGCATCGATACGGAAGAAGATCCTGATCAGCATGATTCTGGTGCCGGTGGTGCCGTTTATCCTCTGCCTGGGGCTTGGATACCATTATTTTACGACGTCCCTTGAGACGTCGACCATCGCCAGCCTGAAGCGGATCGTCTCGGACCATCGACAGATGATCGAATCCTTTCTCACTGAACGCACCAACGATCTGGAATTCATCCTCCACGCCACCCCCTTTGCGGATTTAAAGCGCCCCGAAACCCTTCTCCGGGTGTTCAACAACCTTCAGGCCCGATCCGGCGCCTTCCTGGACCTGGGGGTTTTCGATGCGGACGGCAGGCATGTGGCCTACCACGGCCCATACGAGCTGAAGTCAAAGGACTACGGGGGGGAGGCCTGGTTCCAGCGGACCATGACCGAAGGAATCTATATCAGCGACATCTTCCTGGGATACCGGCGCGTACCCCATTTCATCATCGCCGTCAGCACGGAGGAGAACGGTAGACGGTGGGCCATTCGCGCCACCATCGACACCCATTATTTTACGAAGCTGGTGGAGATGGTCCGTATCGGGAAAACCGGGGAGGCCTACCTTCTCAACGCAGACGGGGTCCTCCAGACCCGACAGCGCTCGGGCAGGGAACTGATGCAGCAGCCCCTGGATCAGGTGGCATATCCGGACGCGCCCAGCAGCATCCGCACTTACCTGGCCAGGGACGCCACCGGCGAGCGATTCCTGTATGCCACGACCTGGCTCAAGGACAAAGGGTGGCTGCTGGTCATCCGCCAGGAGAAAGCCGATGCCTTCCGGTCCCTCAACGCCGCTGTCTACGGCATCGTTCTGATCTCCATCATCGGGCTCGGGGCGATCGTTGCCGTGGCCTTCTACGTCACCGGCCGAATCGTCCATAAAATGAAAGCGATGGACACGGAAAAGGAAAGTCTCAACCAGCAGCTGATCCGCGCCCAGCGCCTGGCGGAGCTCGGGGAAATGGCGGCGGGCTTCGCCCATGAGATCAACAACCCCCTCCAGATCATCCGGAGTGAACAGGCCCTGATGGACCTCAATTTCGGCGAACTGAAGGAAGCGGGCATGCTCGCCCCGTCCGAGACCCTGGAGGAGATCGATGATGCCATGGCACAGATCAAGCTGCAGGTTGAACGATGCGCCGGCATCACCCAGGCGATCCTCAAATTCGGGCGCCAGAACGAGCCCAAGCTTCAGAACGTAGACCTCCGGAGTTTCATCCCTCAGATCACGGGCATGGTCGCCAAGAAGGCCAGCGTCAACGGCATCGAGATCGTCCAGGACATCGCCGAAAGCACCCCGCCGATCCACGGCGATCCAGGGCAGCTCCAGCAGGTGCTCCTCAATCTGCTCAACAATGCCATGGACGCCGTCATGCAGCTGCATGGTCCGGCAGGGGGAAGCATCACCATCGGCGCGGCGCCGTTCAACGGTGGACAGGCCCGGATCATGGTGGGGGACAACGGCTGCGGCATTGAGTCGGAAAACATGAAGAAAATATTCAGCCCGTTTTTCACGACAAAGCCGGTGGGCAAGGGCACGGGCCTCGGCCTTTCCGTGTGCTACGGCATCATCCACGCCATGGGCGGTAGCATGGCGGTCGACAGCATGCCCAACTGCGGATCGACCTTCAGCATCGTCCTGCCGCCGGCCGCGTCATAATCAACGACCGGGGATCAATTGCTATGAAAAGCCGTACGTTATCCTGAAAACCATAGAGAATAGGGGATCATCATGGAACAAATGAAAATGATGCTGGTGGATGATGAGGAGCGCTTCCTCGCCACCACACAGAAACTTCTCCAAAAAAAAGGGTATGATGTCCTGGTCGCCGCCGGCGGGAAGGAAGCCCTGGAGATTCTGGAAAAAAAGATCATCCACGTGGTCGTCCTCGATGTCAAGATGCCCGGGATGGACGGCCTCCAGACCCTGAAGGAGATCAAAACCCGCTTCCCACTGGTGGAGGTGATCATGCTCACCGGCCATGCCACCGTGGAATCCGCGGTCGACGGACTCAAATCCGGTGCCACGGACTACCTGATGAAACCCACCGGCCTTGAAGAGCTGATCCAGAAGGCGGAGGAGGCCTTTGAAAAATGGCGGCGCATGGAGGAGAAGATCCGCCTGGCCACCAGCAAGAAATACATGAAATCGCCTCGTGAAATCCTCCGGGAGGCCAAATAGGGGCGCTTGAAGAACCGGTCTGCAGCAGCGCGGGCCGGCCAACGGTGACAAGGAGGATCGCACATGTCTGAAACAATCAAGGTCCTGATGGTCGACGACGAGGAAAAATTCCGCGAGACGACCTCGAAGATTCTCAAAAAACGCGGTTTTAATACGACCATGGCCGCCGGCGGCGAGGAGGCGGTGGAGATCCTGAAAAATATGCCGGCGGACGTGGTCGTGCTCGACATCAAGATGCCGGGTATGGACGGCCACGAAGCGCTGGCAAAGATCAAGAAGATCCGGCCCCGGACCCAGGTGATCATGCTGACGGGACACGGCGGTGTGGATTCGGCCAAGGCATCCCTGGAAAAAGGGGCGTTCGATTATCTCAACAAGCCCTGCGACATCGACCTGTTGACCTCGAAAATCAATGACGCCTTCCGGGCCGCGAAGGACATTTCCGCGCGGACGACGGAAAAGCGCGCCCGGGACGTCATGATCCACATTGACGACTACACCACCATCCAGGGGGACCAGACCGTGGGAGAGGCCATTGCCCACCTGATGCGATCGTTCGAGGGCCTGGCCGCCAGCAACGCCGTCATGGAAACCGGCCACCGCTCGATCCTGGTCTTCGAGCGCAACGGAAATCTCGAGGGCATATTGAGCATCCAGGACCTGATCGGCGCGGTGCGGCCCGCATACCTGTCGGCGCCCAAGCCCTCAATGGCGGATGCCATGCAGTATTCCGCCATGTTCTGGAGCGGCCTGTTCACCAGCCAGGTAAAGAAGCTTGCCGCGATGCAGGTCGCAGCGGTCATGTCCGCCTCCCCCCCTGCCGTGGACGAGGATGCCAACCTTATGGAGCTGGCCGACCTGATGCACAGCCGCAGCATCCGGCGGCTGGTGGTCACCAATGCCGCGGGCAGGGTGATCGGCGTCGTCCGGGAGCAGGAGCTCTTTTTCGAGATGGCGAACATCATGCTCCGATAACGGATCAATCCGAGACACACGCCTGCAAGGAGGGACGGAATGTCGATAGAAAAAACCATCAGCAGTGTCAAGAGCGACCATAAGGGAATCCCCGATGCCGAGGGTCATTCGCGGAAGGATTCGCCCACGCCGGCTGTCCGGAAGAAAAAGGTCACCGGCTACGATAAATATGTCGACTGGAAAATCTTTGTCATACCGGTCGTCCTTTTTTTCCTGATTCTGGCGCTGCCGACCCCCTACGGCATGAAGGATGTCGGTACCGAATACCAGGTGGGGCCCGGCGCGGTGATCGACTTCATCACCCAGGAGCTCTTCGAAAAATCGAGCTCGGATGTGGAGCAATGGCAGATGGCCGCCGCGCAGATGATGGAGCAGAATCTCCGCATGGGCGCGCTGACCAAGGGCCGGTTTTTGAAGCGGGACTATACATGGGTCCGCAGGTACAAGATCCAGGCGAGCGAAGCCAACTTTCTTCGGGCCAGCACCTGGGTACGGGAGAACGTGAGCGAAGCAGCCTTCGGCGAACTGATGAAAAACGCCATGGCCCTCCGCCGCGACGGCCTCAAATACGAAGACCTCACCGGAAAGGAAAAGCAGGCCGCAGACAGGGGGGCGTGGCATATCAAGGTATCCATCGCCATGGGGAGCTTCGTGGTGCTCTGCTTCCTCACCGAATGCATCCCGCTGCCCGGGGTCGCCTTCTGCATCGGCCTGATCCTCGTCTTCACCGGTGTGGTGGGGCGGCAGGAGGTTGCCATGCTCTACTGGAGCGACGCCTGCTGGTTTATCATGGGCAGCCTCATGTTCGCCGCGGCGTTCGTGAAGACGGGAGTGGACAAGCGCGTCTGCATGATGATGTTCCGGCGCCTCGCCGTTCCCAACATCCGCTGGATCACCCTGATCTTCATCCTCATCATCGCGCCCCTCGCCGCCTTTATCTCCGACCACGCCCTGGCGGCCATGTTCCTGCCCATCGGCATGCTCCTCTACCAGAACAGCCTGACCGAAGAGATCCCGGAAGACCCCGAGCTCGGGAAGATGCTGATGATCGCCATCGCCATGGCCTGCAATGTCGGGGGGCCGGGCGCCCCCTCGGGCGGTGCCCGCAACGTCATCATGATGACCTACCTTACCGACATGTTCGGGGTGGACATCGGCTATTTCCAGTGGGTCACCTACTGCTTTCCCTTTGTCATCGTCATGGTTCCGGTGACCTGGGTCATCGTCAACTGGCGGTTCAAGCCCCGCATCACCTCCCTGGCGCCGGCCATGGAAAATCTGCAGCGGGAGATCAGCAGGATGGGGGCGTGGAACCGGCAGCAGAAGATCGCTCTGGTCATTTTCATCATCATGGTCTTCGGGTGGTTTACCGAGAAGGAGTTCTACGCCATCGGCATCTATCCCGTCCGTCTCGGCATCGGGGTGATCGCCGTGGCCGGGGCCGTCGCCTATCTCCTGACCGGCGTCGTCAACTGGCGCGACTACCAGGAAAAGGTCGACTGGGGGGTCGTCTGGCTCTATGCAGGAGCGATCATCTTCGGTCGGACCCTGGACCAGACCGGCGCGGCATACTGGCTGGCCCGGACGGTCATCGACCTGCTGGCGCCCCTGGGAATGGATTCGGGGCTGCCCCTCATGGCCACGTCCAATGCCCTTACCGCCGTCATCACCAACCTGATGGCGGACGGCCCTGCGGCAGCGGCCGTCGGGCCCATTACCCTCAACATGGCCGGGCTGGTCCATCCCGGAACGACCTACCTGCCGTTCATGGCCATGGCAACGGCCATCGCCTCGTCGTTCGCCTACTGTCTGATCATCGGCACACCGCCCAACGCCATTGTCTATGCCAGCGGATATCTGGAGCCCAGGGACTATCTGCGGGCCGGCATCCCGGTCTTCTTTGCCGCCAACATCCTGCTGCTGGTGATGACGACCGTATTCTGGGTCTGGCGGGGCTTCGGCGGAATGCCGCCTTACTGATACACCACCATGCCGGCCGTCGACAAGTGCGCGCGCCGGCCGTCAGCAAAACCCCCTGCAGGCCTCGCCAAGCGGCGCCGCAGGGGGCGGCGGACAGGGAGAGAACCGAATGAACACACCGGAAATGCATGAAAATATCCGCGCCGTCCATCACGAAAAGGGTGTGACCTACTATTCCCGCGAGATCGAGCGGCGGGTCTTCTTCTACCTGACCATCGCCATGCTCGGGCTGGGGATTCTTTACAAAGTCGGCTGGCTGTAATGCATGCTGTGCGTGCATCGCAGCGTTTTTCGCTGCGATTCTATTTTCAGGCCCTCTCGGGCCTGCTTCGCGATCCCGGGGGCTTCTACGCCGGTCTGCCGGAAGCCATGGGGCCAGGGCCGGCACTGGGATGCCTCCTTTTGTCGAGCCTCATCTTCACCCTGGCAAGCCTCATGAACACGGTCCTCGATACCCTGACGGCAGGGGCGATCTTCCTCACCAATGCCGTGGGAATGTCGGTCATCTCCGCGGGTCTGGGCTTTGCGGCAACCCTCATGACCACCGGCCGCAGGCTCCGCTTTTCCCGGTTTTTCACCATTTACGCCCTGGCCTCGGGCGTGACCCTCCTGGCGGCGTGGATGCCGTATTTCCTGGTCATCACCGAACCATGGAAATGGTGGCTGATCTTTCTGGGGCTGACCCGCGGTCTCGGCCTGAAAAGAGGGGAGGCGCTTACCGTGGTCGGGCTTTCCATCGGCATCCTCGTCCTCGTCTTTTGGACCTGTATCCCCCTTATCGCTTCCCGCTAGCGCCCGGGTCTTCCTCCCGCCGCGCCCCCAGGGGCAGCCGGAGGGTGATGGTGCAGCCCGCGCCGTCATTGTTGGCGGCCGAAGCGCGACCCCCCATGGCGGCCATGACCTTCCGCACGAACGCCAGCCCGATGCCCGTTCCCCGGGTCGAGCGGATCAGGGCGCTTTCAACCCGGTAAAAATCATCGAAAACCCGCCGGAGATCCTTCCGGGGAATCCCGGGGCCGGTGTCCGCCACATCGATCCGAGCCCATTTTCGAGTTGAATAGAGCCACACGGTGATCTGCCGGACGTCCTGATCGGCCCCGAACTTGATGCAGTTGTCGAGAAGGGTCACCATCACCTGGATCATCCATTCCCGGTCGGCGGCGGCGGTCACCGGCGCCAGGCAGGTTTCCAGGGTGAAGCCCGCCTTCCGGATCGCCGTCGACATGATCCCGGCAGCCGCATGGACGACGCTGTCGAGGCGCACACGGCGGCAATGGAGGTGCAGCGATTTCTTCTGGAGGCTGGAAAACGAGAGGATATGCTGGATAAGCCGCTCCAGCCGGGCGCTTTCGGACTCGATGACCCCGAAATAGGCCGCCTTCTGTGCATCGCTGCGGGCGAGGCCCTGCTCGAGCATCTCGGCATACATCCGGATGTTGGTCAGGGGCGTCTTCAGTTCATGGGTGACAGAGGAGACGAACGTCGACCGGCGATGGGAAAGATCGACCAGGGCCCGGACAGCCCGGTAAATGGTGAAGCAGCCGGCGGCGGCAACCGCCGCAAGAATGCCGATCATGATATGGAGGGTGTCCCGCCCCGCCGACCGGGGCAGATCTCGGCAGGCCAGCGTCGCCGTCAGAAAGGAAAAGGGGCGGGGGAAGGTCCGCGCCGGCGCTGCCTCGCTGCCGGCGCTCACATCAAAGAGATCCCGGCCGCCGTCCCTGGCACGCAGCGTCAGGCGGCTGAACCGGGAGAGGGGCTGGCCCGAGAAATGGCCGTCCACCAGCTGCCTGCAGAAATCAGGGAGCCGGATGGCAAACCCCTGCCGCA
>CAJXSB010000016.1 GCA_913060435.1 uncultured Desulfococcus sp. | reverse complement strand
CGGACCATGGGCCGCACAGGCGGACTGCAAATACATCCCGCAAGCCATTACTTGTCATGGAGAAGCCCATGAGAAACAACCTAACGGAGGAATACGCAATCCCCTGAAAAGAAGATGGGGGCAAATCCCTTGCTTTTTGGGCCGATCTGTGCGATGGTGTAACGGAAGAAAAATGGAAAGCAGAGGGAGCCGGAATGATCCGAGGGGTGATTTTTGATCTGGACGGGGTGCTGGTGTCCACCGATACGCTGCACTACCAAGCGTGGCAGCGTCTGGCGGGGGAGCTGGGCATCGATACTTTCACCGAAGAAGACAATATGCGTCAGCGGGGCGTGAGCCGCATGGCCTCCCTGGAAATGCCGCGGACCTGCTTTCCGCTCTTGAGCCGGACCCGGCGGAAGAAATGGTCGGCCAGAAGGGGAACGTCTCCGGGCCGCTCGCGCAGGGGCGGCATATGGATGGGAATCACGTTGATGCGATAAAACAGGTCCTCCCGGAATGTGCCGTCCCGGACCATTGCCGGAAGATCCCGGTTGGTGGCGGAGATGATCCGGACGTTGACGGGAATCGGCGTGTTGTCCCCCACCCGTTCGACCACCTTCTCCTCGAGCACCCGCAGCAGCTTGACCTGGACCGACAGCGGCACATCCCCGATCTCGTCGAGGAAGATGTCCCCTCCCCCGGCGGCGGAAAACCGCCCTTCGCGGCTCCGATAGGCGCCGGTGAAGGCACCCTTGACGTGGCCGAAAAGCTCGCTTTCCAGGAGGGCCGAGTTGAGGGAGGCACAGTTGACCTTGACATAGGGACGCCCATCGTCGCCCCGGATGTCATGGATGGCCTTGGCGGCAAGCTCCTTGCCGGTGCCGCTCTCCCCCAGAATGATTACCGGCGCATCGGACCCGGCAGCGTTGGCGATCAGGTCGAAGACCCGCTGCATGGCCGCCGAGCTCCCCAGGATCCCGTGGAATCCGTCCTCCTGGCAGAGCTCCCGGCGATAGGCCTCGATCTGGGTATCCTTTTCCACGACCTCGGAGATGTCGGTCATGGTCTCCACAGCGCCGATCACCTCGCCGCTGCCGTCCCGGAGGAGCGAGGCGTTCTTCAGCACATGCACCGGCTGCCCGTCCCGCCGCAGGAAGATGCACCGCCGCATATTGATGGACCCGGTCCGGAACAGGACGCACCAGTGGTCCCCGGTCCTTTCCCGGACCATCTCACAGGTGTCGCAGTTGAGAAACGAGCAGGGTTTTCCGACAATCTCCGACTTGTCATAACCGCTCATCCGGACGAGTCCTCGATTGACGGAAACGATGGTTCCGCCTTTGTCGACGATCATGACCCCGTCCTGGATGGTATCGACGACCGTCTTCCAGTAATTGTACATCTCCTTTTCGTGCACGGGCGCTCCTGTTAAATGCAACGGTTGTTAAAAATAGATGGTTAATAAATTTAACACATCTCTGTTCAGCCGTCCAGCACCGCTGCCGTCCCGCCGGTTCGTCAGTCGATAAAATACCCCGGGAATACCGACTCCAGAACGTCTCGACATCACTTTTCAGAAAAATGTTCATGGTTGGCATTAGATATGCTTTTAATTTCATGAAGCATGGCCGGACACACCACGGTCCGGAACCCCGGATCAAACCGGATAACAGAGGCATCATGGCACAAGCGCCCGCTCATATCATTGACGTCGACGGTGAATTCTCCCCGTTCACCCTGCTGAAAATCTGCAAGGTCTTCCGGGAGATGGCCGCCGGTGACATCCTGGAAATCCGGGATTGCGATCCTGAAACCCGTATCCACGTCATTCGAATCCTGCCTGCCGACGCCTGTCGCCTGACGGTCGAGGACCCGCCGGTCTGCCGGAAAGCCGCGGCGGATGCATCCGCTTCGTGCCGGATTCAAGTGTTCAAAACCGCTATTGCGTAATCGGCTTACAGAACAAGAGAAAACAACCCCAAGCCAGAAAGGAATCCATCCAAATGACATCACCGTTGAACATCCTCGTGGTCGGCGGCGTCGCCACCGGCCCCAAAACCGCTTCCCGTCTGAAGCGGATCATGCCCGACGCCAGCATCACCCTCATCGAGAAGGACAGCATCGTCTCCTACGGCGCCTGCGGCCTTCCCTATTATGTGGAAGGACTCTTCGACGACATCAACACCCTGACCCAGACCCCGGTCGGCGTGGCCAGAACGCCGGTCTTCTTCGACAAGGTCAAGGGCTTTTCCGTGCGGACCCGCACCGAAGCCCTCGCCATCGACCGGAAAAACAAACAGCTCCACGTGCGGAATCTCGATACGAACGAAGAGAGCGATCTTTCCTACGACAAACTGGTGGTCGCCACCGGCGGCTACCCTTTCCGGCCGCCGATTCCGGGCGTCGACCTGAAGAATGTCTGGTTCATGACCCATCCCGACCACGCACAGACCCTGGTCGAAGAGATCGAGGCCCAGGGGCTCAAAAAGGCGGTGCTCGTCGGTGCGGGATTTATCGGCATCGAGATGGCCGAAGCCCTCAAACACCGCGGCCTGGATGTCACGGTGGTGGAAATGGTGGACCAGATCATGCCCGGCATCCTCGACAAGGATGTGGCGACCTTTGCCGCCAAGCACCTCCGCGCCAAGGGCGTCAAGCTGGTGCTCGGCGAACGGGTGACGGCCGTGGGCGGCGACACGCGCGCCACCTCGGTCAAAACCGACCGCCAGGAGATCGACGCCGACCTCGTCGTCATCGCCGTCGGGACCCGCCCCAACGACCGGCTGGCCCGGGAGGCGGACCTCGACTGCATGGCCCGGGGCGGCATCATCATCAATGAATACTGCCAGACCAGCGACCCGGACATTTACGCGGGCGGCGACTGCGTGGTCAACCGCTACGCCGGAAAGATCGCCGGCAGCCGACTGTTTGTGGCCCTGGGCTCCACCGCCAACAAGCACGGCCGGATCATCGCCAACCATATCGCCGGAAAGGCCACGCCCTTTGCCGGCATCACCTGCACCGGCATCGTCCGGGCCTTTGACTTCACCCTGGGCCGGACCGGTCTGAGCGAGCATCAGGCCCGCGGCCTCAATCTGGAGATCGAGACCACCACCTGGTCCGGCCCCGACATGCCCCACTACATGCCGGGGCACGGGCCGTTCGTCATCAAGATGATCGCCTCGAAGCGGGACCGGAAGCTCCTGGGGGTCCAGGTGGCCGGCATGGGCAACGGCGCCAAGCGCATCGACGCCGCCGCCGCCATCATCCTGATGGGCGGCACCCTCGATGATGTGGGCGATGTCGATTTCGGCTATGCGCCGCCCTACAGCCCGCCCATCGATCCCCTGGCCACCTGCGCCCATGTGCTCACCAACAAGCTGGATGGGCTCGCCAAGGGCATCTCGGCCTTCGAGGCCAAGGAGATCATCGACCGGGGCGACGCCCTGCTCCTCGACGTGCGGACGCCCCAGGAATTCGAGGCGATGCAGCTGCCCTACGACGTCGTTCACATCCCCCTGGGCGCCCTGCGGGAAAAGGCTGCCGAACTGCCCCGGGACAAGGAGATTCTCGCCTTCTGCAAGGTCAGCATGCGCGGATACGAGGCCCAGCTGATCCTCAACGCCGCCGGCTTCGACCGGGTCCGGTTCATTGAAGGCGGCATTGTCGGCTGGCCTTTTGAGGTCCGGATGCTCGGTTGATCCCCTGCCCCTGACCACCGCGAATGCCGGGCCGCACAAGCGGCGGCCCGGCAACCTCCCCAGGCCCTCCGCGGCGCCGAACCTGTTTTTCTTCTTGTATATTTCTCTTCGGCGTGTTATCTGAAGGCGATTTTTCCGAATATTGCGATACGGTGTATCAGCTATAAAATCAAATCGTAAGATGAGGCTTTGAAAGGAGAAAACGGAAATGGCACAGAGCAGCAAGATCATACCGTTGACACTGGTCATCGTTTTGGGAATCCTGGTTCAGGTGCTCTTCGTCTTCGCGGACATGCAGGAGACGCCGGACAAGGCGGCCGTCGCATTCGCGGAAGCCTACTACGGATTCGACAAGGCGGGGCTGGCGGATCGACTCTGTGAAGCCCAAAGGGTTGTTGATGATGTGAACGTCGTCAACCTGTACATCCACGAGGCCGCCCGGAAGGCCGAAGCACGCGGCTTCAGCCTGGGGATGTATGTCAAGAACCGCCTCCACCATGTCGAGACCGAGACCCTGGAAAAATCCTTCGACACGGCAACGGTCCACCTGACCGCCGAACGGAAAAGCGGCCTCAGAACCTTTTTCTCCAAGGAAGATATCCATCCGGTCAACGCCACCTTCGATCTCGTCCGGGAGGACGGCAAATGGAAGGTCTGCACCGACCTGCTCGCTCTGGATGACGCCTGATTCCTTTCCATCATCCGATCGATGAACCGTTGATCGCGACGGGGCGGCCCTGCCGCCCCAGGATCGAGGGTTCAGGCCGACTGCAATTTGACCCCGTCCCGAGATATAGGCAAGCCCTACGCCCGTATGCGCTGGCTCGCCCAGAAGATCGCATCCCGTCTCCCCACACCAGATTTTTACGTCGATTTCCCTCTGGTACACGCGTTTTCCCAGCGCTTTTTCGCCCTGGACCCCATTGTCCAGGCCGTGCGGCGCATCGCCTTTCGGGCGCTGGAGGAGGATTTCGGCCATGGCATCGTCCACGCCCGTAAGGTGAGCCTGGACGCGGGCGCCCTAGCGATCATCGAATGCCGTCAGAACGGATGCCCCCTGGAGCGCATCCGCAGACGTCTGCGCCTGGCCCACTGCGCCGGTCTGCTCCATGATGTTCGGCGAAAGGAGGCCGACCATGCAGCGGCGGGCGCCGAATATGCCCGCGGGGCCCTCTCCCGGAGCGCGCTCTTCCCGCCGTCGGATATCGAGGCCATCTGCGGCGCCATCCGGAACCACGAGGCCTTTCGAAAGGTCCTGCCCATCCAGGACCGGAAAGGCCGGCTGATCTCGAACTGCCTCTACGACGCCGACAAGTTCCGATGGGGATGCGACAATTTTACGGATACGGTCTGGACCATGGTCGCCTATCTCCAGGTGCCGATCCCGGACTTTCTGGAACGATACCCCGCCGGCCTGGCCAAGATCGCCAAGATCAAGGAGACCTTCCGCTCGGAGACAGGCCGGTGCTACGGCCCTCGCTTCGTTGACACGGGCCTGGCACTCGGCAGGCAGCTCTACGAGATCCTGGAGCGGGATTTCCGGAAGATCGTTGCGCCATGAAGCTTGTCAGCATTATTATCGCCATCATCTATACGCTGTTTCCAGCAGATGTCCTGCCCGATATCGTCCCCATCCTGGGTTGGCTGGACGATGCAGCATTGTGGTTCCTCATTTTCTGGTTCTTTTTCCTGCGCCTGCGGGGGACGGATGCGCCTTTTTCCGATGCCTCCGGCACCCGGCAGGAAACGGGCGGCGCCTCGGAGGACCGCCGACGGGAATCCCGTGAAGCGCCCGGCGGGCACGGCGGGCAAGACCGGAAGGATCCCTACACCATCCTGGGCGTCGATCGGAATGCTTCGCCCGAGGAGATCAAAAAGGCCTATCGCCGGCTGGCGGCGACCTATCACCCGGACAAGTTCGCCCACCTGGGCGAAGCGTTTCAAAAAACCG
Organism: uncultured Desulfococcus sp.; assembly: GCA_913060435.1. GTDB lineage: Bacteria > Desulfobacterota > Desulfobacteria > Desulfobacterales > Desulfococcaceae > Desulfococcus. Next base: position 20,429 of record CAJXSB010000016.1, on the reverse strand, counting down.
CCGAAGAACGCTTCAAGGAAATCCAGGAAGCCTACCAAACCCTGATGCCCAGGCATTGATGCCGGCGAATGCATCGCATCCGTGCCGCAACCCAAAGGAATCGAACGATGCCCAAGATTGTCGCCATTTACGGAAGTCCGAGACGAAACGGCAACACCGCAACACTGCTGAAACAGGCCGTCCAGGGTGCCCGGGAGGCCGGTGCCGAGGTCGGGGAGTTCGTGCTCCGGGACCTCAAGATGTCGCCCTGCCTGGAGATCTACAAATGCAGGGAAAACGGCCGATGCGCCATCCAGGACGATTTTCAGAAGCTCTACGACGCGATGCTCGATGCCGACGGCATGATCCTCGCCTCCCCCATCTTTTTCTACACGGTCAGCGCCCACACCAAGATCCTCATGGACCGCTGCCAGTCCTGCTGGGTCAAAAAATACTGGATCGACAAGACCCCCTTCGGCCGTCGGCCCCTCAAGCGCAAAGGGCTCTTCATTTCCGTGGGCGCGACCCGGGGCAAAAAACTGTTTGACGGCGCCCTGCTGACCATCCGCTATTTCTTCGACGCCCTCGACATGGCCCTGTGGCGCTCCCTTCTCTACCGCGGCATTGACTTCGAAGGAGATGTCCTGAAACACCCGGCGTATCTGGAGGAGGCCTACCACACCGGCCGAAAATTTTCGGCGGCCCTGCATGAGGCGTCATGACGGCGGCGTCGAAGACGCCTGCCAGTGCCATCCTCGAGGTCCGGGACCTCGTCAAGACCTACGGCGGCATGCGGGCGGTGGACGGGGTCAGCTTCGCCATCCAGGAGGGGATCTGCTTCGGCCTGCTGGGGCCCAACGGGGCCGGAAAAACCACGACCATCGAGATGATCGAGGAGATCATCCCCGAAACCAGCGGCGAGATCCGCTACCGGGGCAAGTCCCGCGCCCCGGATTTCAACCGGCATATCGGGATCCAGTTCCAGCAGACCACGCTGCTCGACTTCCTCACGGTGAAGGAGACGCTGAAGATCTTTCAGGCCTTCTACGGCATCCGGGCCGACATCGACCGGCTGGTCCGCCTCTGCCAGCTGGAGGAGATCCTGGGGCAGTACAATGACCGGATTTCCGGGGGCCAGAAGCAGCGGATGCTCCTGGCGCTGGCCCTGGTCAACGATCCGGAGATCGTATTTCTCGACGAGCCGTCGACCGGGCTCGACCCCCAGGCCCGCCGCAATCTCTGGGACATCGTCCTCGACATCAAATCGAGCGGCAAGACCGTCGTTCTGACCACTCACTATATGGAAGAGGCCCAGCACCTCTGCGACGAGGTCGCCATCATGGACCGCGGCAGGGTGATCGCCCAGGGCGCCCCCGACAGCCTGGTCAAACAGCACTGCCGGGGCACCACGGTGGCGCTGCCCCGCCGCAGCCTCGGCTGCCATCCGGACCGCCTCGGTCGTCGCTGGCGCGCCGTCGGGGAAAACATCGCCGTCGAAACCGACGACATCAACGCCTACCTCCGCACCCTGATGTCCCTCCAGGTCGATCTGAACGACGTGGTGATCCACTCCCCCAACCTTGAGGACGTCTTCTTGAAGCTGACCGGGCGGAAGCTGAGGGACTGACCATGAATCTCCTGCGGATCTGGGTCATGTTCAAGGCCCGAAATGCGGAATTTTTCCGGGACCGGGCCGCCTTCGGCTGGAATTTTCTCTTTCCGTTCCTCATCGTGGCAGGGTTCGCCCTCATCTTCGGCGGCGACACCCGCGATGCCTACAAGGTCGGCGTCTTCCCCTGGACCACCGCGACTGTCGACCGGAAGGATGCCCCCCTGCCCGGGAGACTCGGCTCCGCCCGTATGCTTCGCTTCGTCGGATTCCGGACTGCGGCGGAGGGCATTGAAACCCTCCGGCACCACAAGATCGACCTCCTGATGGAGCTCGATTCGACCGGCCCCCGCTACTGGGTGACCAGCGCCCCCCGAAGCCACGTGGCGGAAGCCCTTTTCCATGCCGCCCTTCAACCGCCCGAATGCCGCGGCGCCGGACAGGAGCAGCAGATCCAGGGCGCTCCGATCCGCTACATCGACTGGCTCTTCCCGGGCATCCTCGCCATGAACATGATGTTCAGCGCCCTGTGGGGGGTCGGCTTCATCATTGTCCGCTATCGTAAAAACGGGGTGCTCAAGCGCCTCAAGGCGACGCCCCTCAGGGCCTTCGAGTACCTCTCCGCCCAGATGCTGTCGCGGATCTTCCTCCTGATGTTCACCCTGGTGATCATGTGGATTGGATGCGACCTCTTCTTTGACTTCAATGTTCAGGGATCTTATATTGAGTTGGTTATCGCATTCGGCATTGGCGGCCTGAGCCTTTGTTCCCTTGGGCTCGTGGTCGCGGCCCGGGGAAGCAGCGAAGAGTTTGCCAGCGGCATTGTCAATTTTATCGGGTGGCCCATGATGTTTCTATCGGAGGTCTGGTTCTCCCTGGAGGGGGCGCCGGAATGGCTGAAACATCTGGCGGAAGCCTTCCCCCTCACCCACATGCTGAGGGCGGTGCGCGCCGTCATGAACGACGGTGCCGGCTTCTCGGACATATGGCCGGAACTGGCAGTGCTGGCAGCCATGACGACCGTCTTTCTGCTGTTCGGTTCGCTGCTGTTTTCATGGAATGAATAGCAGCAGTAGATCATTGCCACCAACGTGATGTCACATCACGATAATTCGATACGAGGAGGTTGACCCATGGGAAACAACGTCATCATTGACACCGAAGAATGCATTGGCTGTGAAAGCTGTGTCGAACTTTGTCCGGAGGTCTTCGAAATGGACGAAGGCGGGGAGAAGGCCGTGGTCATTCCGGCCGACAACTACGATGCGGACTGCATCGAGGAAGCCATTGAAACCTGCCCGGTGGAATGCATTCACTGGGAGGAGTGACGGGGCGCTGCGGCATTCACCGCCACCATAGACTGCACCGGCCGAACCGCACGATTTCCCCTTTAACCACCGCTCCCGCCGGATGCCGGAGGCGCTGCCGCCGCCTTCATCCGGCGGGTTGACCTGCGGACATGCCGCTCCGCCAGGCGGCGGGCCAGACGGCTGTCCCGGGCCTCGACGGCGGCCACGATGCCGCAGAGATCCCTGTAGTTCTCCCTAAGGCGCCCCTCTTCCGATAGAAATAATGAAAAGCGGGCCTTGTCCCCCATGATGATGTCGTGGATCATCCGGTGGACGGCGGTATAGATCGGATTACCGGCAATCTCCGCAATCGTGATATGGAGGCGGGAGTCGATCCGGATGAAGCGCCGCCAGTCCGGGGGCGAATCCGCCATCAGCGCCGCCGCCTCCCCGAGAATCGCTTTGAGCCGCGCAATGTCATCCGCACCAGACCGCTCCGCAGCCAGGGCGGTGACCAATCCCTCCACCCCCTCCCGGAACTCCGACAGATGGTCGACAGAAATATTCCGGGTCTGCACGAAGAGGTTGAGGCTCTCGGTAATTTTGTGCGGCCCAACAGCCTTGACCCTCGCGCCCCCGCCCTGCCCCGTCCGAATGTCGACCAGCCCCTTCTCCTCCAGGACCCGCAGGGCCTCTCGGATGGTGCCGCGGCTGGTGTCAAACATCTCTTTCAATTTCATCTCCGCAGGCAGCAGATCCCCCGGAGAGAGCTCGCCCTGCAGTATCGCCGCCTCGATCTGCTCGACGACGTTCTGAAAATAGCGACTGGGCTTCACTTTTTTGGCCTTGAATGCCATGGCAGCCGAATCCATTCCTGTTGCGAAAAAAATAGATATTCAATTGTCGGACATTAGTCATTCTCTACGATACACCCGGGCGGCATGTCAAGATGTATCCAAATTAACATTAAAAAACCAATTAATTAAATATATTATCTTCAATGCCACTGTTTTTTATTGACAAGCCAAACGGTCCCTAGTAACCGATTGTCTGACAGTTTAACATTTTATTTTCCCCATACGCGACCGCGGCCTCCTGCCGGACGGCAGGGTTGCGATGCGGTCGACCGGCGGAGGTAAGCCATGGATGCAAAGGAACTCATCGATCTGGAACAGCGCCTGGGCGCCCACAACTACAAACCCCTGGACGTGGTGCTCCACCGGGGGGAGGGGGTATGGGTCTGGGATGTGGCGGGCAGGAAATACCTCGACTGCCTCTCCGCATACTCGGCGGTCAACCAGGGCCACTGCCACCCCAGGATCTTCAAGGCCATGGTCGAACAGGCAGCCCGCCTGACCCTCACCTCCAGGGCCTTCCGCAACGACCAGCTGGGGCCGTTCTACGAAGACCTGTGCCGCCTGACCCGGAGCCACAAGGTGCTGCCCATGAACAGCGGTGCCGAGGCGGTGGAGACCGTCATCAAGACGGTCCGGAAATGGGGATACCAGGTCAAGGGCGTTCCGGAGAACCAGGCGGAGATCATCGTATGCCGGAACAATTTCCACGGCAGAACCATCACCATCATCAGCTTCAGCACCGACGACGGCTCCCGGGAGGGGTTCGGCCCCTTCACGCCGGGCTTCCGGGTCATCCCCTTCGGCGACATCGACGCCCTCGAGGCGGCCGTCACCCCGAACACGGTGGGGTTCATGGTCGAGCCGATCCAGGGGGAGGCCGGCGTCATCATCCCCCCCGATGGCTACCTGAAGGCGGCCAAGGCGGTCTGCCAGCGCCACGACATCGTCCTGATCCTCGATGAAATCCAGACCGGCCTGGGGCGGACGGGAAAACTCCTGGCCGAGGAGTACGACGGCATCGAAGCCGACCTGACCCTCGTGGGCAAGGCCCTCTCCGGCGGGTTTTATCCCATCTCCGCCGTGCTTTCCAACAGCGAAGTCCTGGGCGTGCTCCAGCCCGGTGAACACGGCAGCACCTTCGGGGGCAACCCCCTGGCCTGCGCTGTCGCACGAACAGCCCTCAAGGTCCTTGTCGAGGAGGGCATGATCGAAAACGCCGCGGAGATGGGTGCCTATTTCCTGAACGGCCTGGCGCAGATCCGCACGCCCCACATCAAGGAGATCCGCGGCCGGGGCCTCATGATCGGCCTCGAATTCCACCCCGAAGCCGGGGGCGCGCGACCCTACTGCCTGCGGCTCAAGGAGAAGGGCATCCTCTGCAAGGAGACCCACGAGAACACCATCCGTTTCGCCCCGCCGCTGGTGATCAACCGGGAGACCGTCGACTGGGCCCTCGAGATCATTCGGTCCGTCATCGCTTCATGACGGGGCGGGATTTGACGTTGAATTATCCCGCGCCATCCGATACATAACGCCCATGCGCCGGCAGGCACTGCCGCAGGGGTCGGAAATGCGGACTTCCCTGGGGCCGGCAGCCGGCCGGCAGGCGAAAACGATACACGAGACAAGGAACGGAAACAGGCAGGGAGGCATGCCATGGCATTCAATCTGAGAAACCGACATTTTCTGACGCTGCTGGACTTTAGCCCCGGGGAGATCGGGTTTCTGATCGGCCTGGCGGGGGAGCTGAAGCGGGCGAAATACGCCGGCATCGAGCAGCCCCGCCTCCGGGGCAGGAATATCGCCCTGATCTTTGAAAAAACCTCGACCCGCACCCGGTGCGCCTTTGAAACCGCCGCCTATGACCAGGGGGCCCATGTCACCTACCTGGGCCCGTCGGGCTCCCAGATGGGGACCAAGGAGTCGATGAAGGACACCGCCCGCGTCCTCGGCCGGATGTACGACGGCATCGAATACCGGGGGTTCGCCCAGGAAACCGTCGAAACCCTGGCCCGGCATGCCGGGGTGCCGGTATGGAACGGCCTCACCAACGAATTCCATCCCACCCAGGTGCTGGCCGACTTTCTGACCATGATCGAACATGGCGAAAAGCCCCTGCGGCGGACCTCCTTCGCATATCTGGGGGATGCGCGGAACAACATGGGCAACTCTCTTTTGGTGGGGGCCGCCAAGATGGGAATCGATTTCCGGGCCGTCGCCCCGGAGCGCCTTCAGCCGGACCCGGCGCTGGTCGAAAATGCCCGGAAAATCGCGCAGGAGACCGGCGCCAGGATTACGATCACCGACCAGGTCGACGCTGGGGTCCGGGGGTGCGACTTCCTCTACACCGACGTCTGGGTCTCCATGGGCGAGGCGGAGGATGTCTGGGAGGAGCGGATCGCCCTGCTGAAGCCCTTCCAGGTCAACGCCGGCGTCATGGCCATGACCGGAAACCCCGACACCAAATTCCTGCACTGCCTTCCGGCGTTCCACAACCGGGACACCGCCATGGGCGAAGCGGTTTACCAGAAATTCGGCCTTTCGGCCATGGAGGTGACCGACGAGGTCTTTGAATCCCCGGCCTCCATCGTCTTCGAACAGGCGGAAAACCGGGTCCACACCATCAAGGCGGTGATGACGGCAACGCTGGGTGCATGAAACGGCTGCCGTATTGTGCCTTGTCTCTGATATCCATCCAACCACAGGAGGGCCCCATGGCCGAGTTTCCATTGAAGCATGTTTACGAGGCCCAGCAGTTCGACCGGAACCTGCTGGACACGGTATTCCAGGTGGCGGACGACATGAAGCGGGATATGGAAGAGGGCGGACGGCGATACGGCCAGGCCCTGGCCGGCAGGATTATGGCATCACTCTTCTATGAGCCCTCAACCCGGACCCGCTTCTCCTTCGAGGCCGCCATGCTGCGGCTGGGCGGCAGCATCATCACCACGGAAAACGCCCGGGAGTTCTCCAGCGCCGCCAAAGGGGAGAGCCTCTACGATTCGACCCGCATCATGAACGGGTACGCCGACATCATCGTCATGCGCCACCACGAGGCCGGCAGTGCCGAGAAGGCCGCCCAGGTATCGGCGGCCCCCGTCATCAACGCCGGCGACGGGGCCGGCCAGCACCCCACCCAGGCCCTGCTCGACCTCTATACCATCAAGGACCACTTCGCCGAAGTCAACAAGCTGAAGGTGGCCATGGTCGGCGACCTGAAATACGGACGCACCGTCCGCTCCCTCTCCTACCTCCTGACCAAATATTCGGGCATCCAGATCTTTTTCGTGTCGCCCTCGGTCTGCCGCATGGAATCGGACATCAAGGGCTACCTGGACAAGGAAGGGGTTCCCTGGGAAGAAGGCACGGACCTCGACAGCGTGCTGCCCCGGGTCGACTGCGTCTACATGACGCGGATCCAGCGGGAGCGGTTCATTGTCCCCGAAGACTATGACCAGGCCGTAGGCAAATATATCCTCACCCCGGAAAAGGTCATGAAAATGAAGGCGGATGCCATCATCATGCACCCGCTGCCCCGGCTGAACGAGATCCCCCAGGCAGTGGACGCCGACCCTCGGGCCCACTATTTCGAGCAGGCCCAAAACGGCCTCTACATCCGCATGGCACTGCTCTGCCTGCTCCTGAACGCCGCTTGAAGCGCCCCGCGGCATCAAGTGACACCGACAGCCGGAAAGGAGAACGGAAAATGATGGAGAAGGTCATCATCATGGGTGCAGCCGGGCGCGATTTCCACAACTTCAACGTCTATTTCCGGGGAAACCCCCGCTACCATGTCATCGGCTTCACCGCTACCCAGATCCCCAACATCGACGGCCGGTGCTACCCCGCCGCCCTGGCGGGAGAGGGCTACCCCGATGGGATCCCCATCTATCCGGACCGGGACCTCGCCCGGATGATCCGAGATCACCAGGTCGACCTCGTGGCCTTTTCCTACAGCGACGTCCCCCATACCGAGGTCATGCACAAGGCCTCCATCGTCACCGCCGGCGGCGCCGATTTCATCATCATCGGCGCCCCCTACACCATGATCGCGTCATCCCGGACGGTTATCTCGGTCTGCGCCGTCCGGACCGGCTGCGGCAAGTCCCAGACCAGCCGACAGGTCCTCCGGATCCTCCAGGGGATGGGGAAGCGGGCGGTGTCGGTCCGACATCCCATGCCCTACGGGGACCTAACGGCGCAGGTGGTCCAGCGCTTTGCCTCCTATGACGACATGGACCGTTACCAGTGCACCATTGAGGAGCGGGAGGAATACGAGCCGGTGGTCGATATGGGAATCCCCGTCTATGCCGGTGTCGACTACGAAAAGATCCTCCGCAAAGCGGAAGCGGAAGCGGACATCATCGTCTGGGACGGCGGCAACAACGACACCCCCTTCTACCGGCCCGACATCCATATCGTGGTGTTCGACCCTCACCGGGCCGGCCATGAAACCGCCTACCACCCCGGCGAAACCAACATGCTCATGGCCGACATCGCCATTATCAACAAGGTCGACAGCGCGGCCCCGGAGCAGGTTGCAGCGGTCCGCCGGACCATCGAAGCCCACAACCCTTCGGCCGAGATCATCCTGGCCGAATCGGCGGTCACCCCCGAGGATCCCGGGGCCATCCAGGGCCGTCGTGTCCTGGTGGTTGAAGACGGTCCCACCCTGACCCACGGGGAGATGCGCTTCGGCGCAGGCGTCATCGCGGCCCGGCGCTTCGGCGCGGCGGAACGGGTCGATCCCCGCCCTTTTCTCGAGGGCTCCCTGGCCGGCACCTTTCAGGATTATCCCGGCATCGAACGACTCCTGCCGGCCATGGGCTACAGCCCCGCACAGGTCCGGGATCTGGAGGCCACCATCAACCGCACCCCCTGCGATCTCGTCCTGGCGGCCACCCCCATCGACCTGACCCGCCTGATCGACGTCCAGCACCCGATCCAGCGGATCCGCTACGATTACCAGGACCACGGCCGGCCGACCCTGGCGGAGGCGCTGAAGCGGCGGCTCTCCTCCTGACCGCCGCCCTGACGCACGGAATCCCGGCCGGCCGCAGCATGGCCGCATGCGGGAGCACCCGCCAGGCCATGCCACGAACACTCCCATAAACCGCATCCCCTGTGCCAGAGGAGGCGCCATGGACCCGAACACCAGCAAACCCGTCCTGCTGATCGCCCTGGGGGGCAACGCCCTCATCCAAAAGGGCCAGGAAGGCAGCATCACCGAACAGTTCGAGAACCTCCGGGTCCCTGGGCAGCAGATCGCACGCCTCTCGGCGGAATACCGCATCATCATCACCCACGGCAACGGGCCCCAGGTGGGCAATCTCCTCCTCCAGCAGGAATGCTGCGACGCCGTGCCCAAGCTTCCCCTGGAGATCCTGGTGGCCCAGACCGAAGGCCAGATCGGCTACATGATCGAATCGACCCTCGACCAGGAGCTGATGGCCCTGGGGATTGATGAACGGCCCCTGGTGACCCTGATCACCTACGTCGTGGTCGACCGGAACGACCCGGCATTCAGGAACCCCACCAAGCCCATCGGCCCGGCATTTCCGCCGGAGAAGGCCCGCAGCCTTCCCTACCCCACCGTGGCGACCCCCAAAGGCCACCGCCGGGTGGTCGCGTCCCCCCGGCCGGTCACCATCGTCGAGCGGCGGGAGATCCAGCGGCTCATCGACATGGACTTCATCGTCATCTGCTGCGGTGGGGGCGGGATTCCCGTCATACGGGAGGGCCGGGCCTTCAACGGCGTAGATGCCGTCATCGACAAGGACCTGGCCAGCGTCCGCCTGGCCCGGGAGGTGGGGGTCGACATCTTCATGATCGTCACGGACGTCGACGGCGCGCAGATCGACTTCGGCACGGAAAAGGCCCGGCGGCTGAATCGCCTGACAGTGAAGGAGGCAGCGCGCTACCTGGCGGCGGGCCACTTCCCCGAGGGCTCCATGGGCCCCAAGGTGGCGGCCGCTGCGGAATTCGTCCGGGCGGGCGGGCGACGTGCGGTCATCACCTCGCTGGAAAAGATCGAAGCTGCGGTCTCGGACCCTTCCGTGGGAACCCAGTTCACACCCTGAATTTTACGCTTCTCATCCCGATGTCAGGGCAGGAATCGGATGCCGGCGTAGGTCGACTTGCTGAGGAGGATCCGGAGGAAGCCCCCCGGGGGCGGCGCCATAAAGAAGAGCAGGATCATGGCGGCATAGACCAAGAGGGTCGAACGCATATCCTTGAAGCTCACCAGCTTCAGGGCGCTGCCGAAGGATCCCCGGAGGCGCATATCCGAAAAATTGATGGCGTGGAGCTCATCCAGGAAGAGGTGGATGAAAAATCCCAGGAAGAGAAAAAAGCCGCCCATCCAGGCGTATCCCGCCGAAATCCCCCTCACCTGGTCGAGCCAGGTGGCGGCGGCCAGGCCGAAGCAGACGCCGGCCGGGATGGAATGGATAATGCCGCGGTGGACGGTCAGCCGGATAAAAAACGAAAAAATGAGAAATTTGACCGCCAGGAAAACCGCAAGCCAGATGAGCACCAGTTCGATGACCGAATGCCCCCAGGGCTGGCCGAACATGACCACGAAGGCGACGACAAAGGAGAGGATGTCGAAGGTAAGCTTGAGGGGAATGGAGTTGTCGGCGTCGATATCCGGAAGGATGCCGCCGATGCTCCCCAGAGCAAAATAGAGCAGCACCTGCTCCGGCCGCGCCGCACCCGCCGCCAGGAGGCAGGTCGCCGCAAGCCCGCTGGCGCCGCAGGCCACGGTGATATGGGTCTTGAAATCCGCCACGGTACCAGCCGCCCCGGGGCTATGCCTCCGGATCGCCGGGGTCGCCGCCGGGGACGTCGCGCGGCATGTTGACCGCATCGAAGACCGTGTTGTAGATGGAATGGAACACCTCGGGAAACGAGGTGGGGGAGACCCTTCCCGTCTCGATGAACTTTACGGCGATCTCCTTGGCTGCCCGCAGCACCTGTTCGTCGACTGAAGCGGCCATGTCACGCCTCCTTTCCAATGCGGTAATCTGAATGGGGGCCGTAGGGGGTGAGGCTGCGCACCCCGTCTTCGGTGACCAGCACCGTCTGCTCGAACTGGGCCGAAAGAGAGCCGTCCCGGGTCACGGCCGTCCACTGGTCCGACAGGATCCGGAGCTCCTTTCTTCCCAGGTTGATCATGGGTTCGATGGTAAAGACCATCCCCGGCACCAGCACAACGCCTTCACCGCGCCGTCCGTAGTGGGGAATCTGGGGGGCCTCGTGAAAATCGAAGCCGACCCCGTGTCCCACGAATTCCCGGACAACGGAGCAGCCCTCCCCTTCGGCGTATTCCTGGATCGCCCAGCCGATGTCCCCCAGCGTGTTGCCGGGGGCCACCATGGAAATCCCACGGAAGAGGCACTCTCGGGCCACGGCGACGATCTTCCGGGCGTCCTCGCCGGGGGTGCCCACGAAATAGGTCTTGTTGGCGTCGGCATAGTAGCCGTCCAGGATCGAGGTCACGTCCACATTGACGATGTCGCCGTCATGGAGCACCCGATTGCCCGGAATACCGTGGCAGATCACTTCGTTGGCGGAGACACAGACGCTTTTGGGATACCCCCGGTAGTGGAGGGGCGCCGGGCGGGCGCCGTTTTTCAGGGTGAACTCGTGCACCAGGGTATTGATCTCTTCGGTTTCCATTCCCGGCCGGAGGATCGCCTCGACCCGGTCGAGGGTTTCGATGACCAGCCGCCCCGCCCGGGCAATGGCCGCAATATCATCGGGCTCCTTGATCCGGATCTTGTGCTGCTTCCAGTAGGCGGCCTTCAGGTCATCGGGATCCGCTTTTTTCTTCCGGAGGCAGCAGCGTTTGTATTTGAGTCCGCTGCCGCAGGGGCAGGGGTCGTTTCTGCCGATCTTTTCCTTGCTTTTTTTCATCACTCAAAAATCCAGGATACATATTTTCGCAGGAGGTCGAAGGGGACGATGATGATGGAAAAGGCGATCACATAGAGCCATTCCACGGGAAGGAGCGGCACGGTCCGGAACATCTCCCCGCCGATATAGGTGATGACCACCTGCACCAGGAAGATGATGCCGACAACCTTCAGGAAGCCGCGGTTCTCCAGAATATGCCCAAAAAGATTGAACTCCTCGACCCTCACATTGAATTTATTGAAATTATTTAAAAAGACGAATACACCAAAAAACGCCGTCATGAACGCCGCCTCGCTGTGAAACAGCCCCCGAACAGCGGGAGTTTTCAGAAATATAACGGAAATCGCTGTAATAAACAAGCCATTGGCCAGAATGGACGACCACATGCCGCCGGTGATCAGGTGTTCATCCCGCCGTTTGGGGCTCTCCTCCATATGCTTGGGCAGCGGCGGTTCGCCGGAAAACGCCAGGGCGGCCAGGGTGTCCATGATCAGGTTGACCCACAGCAGCTGGATCATGGTGAGCGGCAGCTTGAAGCCCAGAAACGGGCCGAGGAAGGCAATGGCGATGGCGCTGACGTTGACGGTCAGCTGGAAGGTGATGAATTTCTGTATGGAGCGGTAGATGGCCCGGCCGTAATGCACCGAGCTGGTGATGGACTGGATGTTGTCGTCCAGGACCACGATGTCCGACGCTTCCTTGGCCACCTCGGTGCCGCTGCCCAGGCCGAAGCCGATGTCCGCGTTGGCAAGGGCGGGGCTGTCGTTGACGCCGTCGCCGGTCATGCCCACCACCAGGCCGGCCTCCTGGGCCACCTTGACCAGCCGCATCTTGTCCTGGGGCAGGCAGCGCGACACCACGTTCAGGTCGGGGAGGATCGCCCGGAGCTCCTCATCCGACATGCGGGCCATATCCGCCGAACGGATGGCCTTCTTGTCGCCGTTGAGGAGTCCTGCGTCACGGGCGATGGCCTTGGCCGTGCCGCTCCGGTCCCCCGTCAGCATGACCACGTGGATCCCGGCACGCTGCAGCGTCTCGATGGCCGGCCGTGATTCGGGGCGGAGCTCATCCCGGATCAGGGAGAATCCAAGGAGGGTCATCCCCTCCGGCAGCTCCGCCATGGCATCGGGGCCATTGCCGGATACGATGCCGTCCAGGACGGCAACCGCGATCAGGCGGTAGCCTTCATCGGCTTTTCGGTCGATGGCCCGCCAGACCGAGGCTTTCTCGGTTTCGGAGATGGGGATCCGCGTGCCGTCGCCGGCGGCATGGTGGGTGGCACCGGCCAGAATCAGCTCCGGCGCACCTTTGACCAGTGTCATCTCCTCGCCGCCGCGGGTTTTGATGCCGACCGCAGAGAACTTCCGTGCGGAGTTGAACAGCACCTGAAAGACGGTTTCGGCCGCAGGCTCCACGCAGGCGCTCACGTCCGCATGGACGAATCTGAGCATGGCCCGCTCCGTGATGTTGCCCCCGATAATCCGCTCCTCCGCTTTTTCGGCCTCGCAGTTGACGACGCATGAAGTGTTTTCCCGGAGTGAAAGGTCGAGCAGGCGCCCGAGCTCGGCCGGGATTTTGTCGAATACGTCGTATTCCGCCACCCGTACGTCCTCTCCGCCGCCTTCGACGGCCATAAAGCCGACGGCGTCGAGCCGGCCCTGGGTAATGGTCCCGGTCTTGTCGGCGAAGAGCAGGTTGAGGCTGCCGGAGGTCTCGACCCCCACCAGCTGGCGGACGAGGACGTTCGACTTCAAGAGCTTCCGCATGTTCTGCGCCAGCACGATGGCGATCATCATGGGAAGGCCCTCGGGCACGGCGACCACGATGATGATGACCGCGAGGATGAGCGCCGTCACGACATCGAGGAGCAGCACCTGCCAGTTGGCGATGTAGGCCGCCATGGCGGCGGGGTCGCCGCCGTTGTCGATGTAGATCGCCTTGAAAAGGAAAGCAGCACCGATGAACGACGCCCCGATGTATCCGAACCGGGCGATGTCGTCGGCCAGCTTGGCGAGCTTCACCCGGAGCGGCCCGATGCGGTTGTCGGTCTGGAGTCCCTCCGAAAGCTGACCCAACTGGGTCCGGTCCCCGACGGTCAGGACTTTCATGGCAGCCTCGCCGTCCTCGACAATGGTGCCGCGAAAGACCGCGTGGACATTGGCCAGGTCCGATACGTCGGCCTCGCCGGGCTTTTTGGTCACCGGGGCCGGCTCGCCGGTCAGGGTTGCCTGGTTGACCTTCACCCTCCCCTGAACAATGCCCCCGTCCGCCGGGATCTTGTCGCCCGGCTGCAGCAGCACAATGTCCCCAACCACAAGGTCGTCGATGGGAACAATCCGGAGGGCGCCGTCCCGGAAAACGTTGACCAGAATCCTGGAGGCTTCCTCCTGAAGCTTCTGGAAGGTCTGCTCGTTCTTGAATTCAGAGGCCGTCGCCACCAGGGTCGCCAGGGCCACCGCCATGGCGATGGCCACCCCTTCATACCACTCTGCAAACCCGAACAGGGCCAGCACCGTGATGATGACCAGCGCCACCACCAGAATGACAATCATGGGGTCCTTGAAATTATCCTTCAATTTATCCCAGAAGGTTTCGGCCTCCTGGGGGGTGATCTGGTTGGAGCCATGCTCCCGTCGGGAGGCCAGAACGTCGCTTTCGCTGAGCCCCTTGAAACTGAACATATTCACCTCACTGTAGTTGGCGTTTTCGTCGGCACCCAGGGCCGAAAAGAAGGAATCGGCGCGTTCCGGAGCGGTGGGGGACGACCGGCGCTACATCATCCATCCTGGCGCGACCCAGAAGATGACGGCCATGATCCATGCAGCATATCCAGCGCTCACCAGGTCATCCAGAAGCACCCCCCACGGGCCTTCCAGCTGTTCATCGATCAACCGGGCCGGCGGCAGCAGCTTGAAAATGTCGAGAAGGCGGAACAGAAAAAATCCCCAGAGGACCACCTTGAGCAGCGAGCCCTCACGGAAGAGGATCGGCACCAAAAGGTATCCGGCAACCTCGTCCAGGACAAAATGGGGAGGGTCCTTTTCGCCCCAGAACGTCTCTGCCCAGTCCGTCAGAAGATGGTTGGCTGCGCAGAAGATCGCAAAAGCCAACAGCAAGGCCGGCATCTGTAACGATGCGGGCAGCATCAGAACGATGCCCACATGAACAGCGACCCCCAGGAGCGCGCCGCAGGTCCCGGGCAGGATCGGCGAGAGGCCCAGTCCGCATGCGGTTCCTATAAAAAAAGCTATTTTCTGTTTTGGTTTTTCAGAAAAGTTCATATATTTGTTATATGTCCAGTCTCAAATTCATGGACCAGCAGTTGCGTTCGTATTATGTCGACCAATGATAAATGAGATAGAGCCTGCGATTCATGCGCCAGACAACCGATATCTTTGCCGTCAATCCACGGTGGAGATGGCTGGCCGTGAAGCGCACCTTTGCGATGCGCATGGGCAAAAAACCGATTCCCGGCACATGTCGAAATAGCTCATATATAGAGCTTGTATTCCCTGTGTCAAGGATCCACAGCACATTTTCGTGGGTTCGGCCAAGGATGACTGCAACATGAGCGCCGACCGCAACGCCTGCACCTGAAAGGCAAAAACGATGTTCGACGGCGCTTCGCAGCAGGGCCTCTCCGTCCCGGGGGTGGTGGCATGGGCAGACAGGAGATATAAAAAAAATAATATCCATTACAGCCGATATTATGTTATAAGACTGGTATCGTGAATATTTCCTCAAATCAAATTTCCAAGGATGGGATCATGGCCAGCACAGCGAAAAACATCTCCCCTTCAAATTTCATCATTACCCGGAACAAAACAATGCTCTCCATTCTTCAGGACGTAAAATCGGCCGTAGAGGCGCGAAAGCCGCTCTTTATTACAGGAGAGGGTGGGACCGGAAAAGAGCTGCTGGCGGATTATGTGCACGAGATCAGCGGTCTGGAGGGAGGGCTGGTAAAAATCAACATCATGGATCTCAACGACGATGATGTATTTCCGGCAACGCTCTTCGGCTATGCCAAAGGCGCCTTTGGGGACTCCGGTGAAAGCCACACGGGGATGATCGAAAAAGCCTCCGGCGGCGTCCTTTTCCTGGATGAGATCAGCGAGCTCAACCCCGCCTCCCAGGTAAGACTCTACAAACTGATTGAAGCAGGGGAATACATCCCCCTTGGGCGGGAGAAGACCAGCCATACCGATGCCTACCTGATCTCCGCCAGCAGCGCGGACCTCTGGATGCTGCAGCGGTCTGGGAAGTTTCGGCGAGACCTCAACCTCAAGCTGCGGGAGCATCACGTTCACCTGCCGCCCCTCCGGGACCGGATCGACGACATTCCCCTCCTGACCGATTATTTTTTCGAGGAATCCGCGCGCATCCTCGAAAAGAAAAAGCCGACCCCCCCCAAGGAGCTCTATACGCTGCTCCAGACCTATACCTTTCCGGGCAATGTCGCCGAGCTTCGGCGCATGGTTTTCGAAGCGGTTCGGGAACATGAATCCAAGATCTTGTCTCTGGATGTCTTCAAGGCCCACATGGCCCGGAAAAAGGTTGAGAAGCCCTACCGGGAGGAGCTCGACATCGACGACTCCTCGCCATTCCGGTCCTTCCGGAAGCTGCCGACCATCAAGCAGGTCACCCACATGCTCGTAGAGGAGTCGATGCGACGTTCCGGCGGGAACCAGTCGATTGCCGCCAGGATGCTGGGCATTTCCCAGCCGGCATTGAGCAAACGCCTCAAAAACGCGGCAAAAAAACAGAATTAGGGTGAAATTTCCCAGCAAAACGGTTGACACAAAATCGCAGATGGTTATCGTTGGCTTAAAATAATTGGCACGTTTTTTGTATACCCTCCGTGCCGGAACAACGATCTAAATCGACCATCAGGAGACATGCATGCGATTTGACAAGTTTACCATTAAATCCCAGGAGCTGATTCAAAGCGCCCAGGAGCTCGCCGCCCGCCAGGGCAACCAGCAGATCGAACCGGAGCACCTCCTCGGCGCCATGCTGGCGGAGCCCGAGGGCATCGCCAAATCGATGCTGCGAAAGCTGGGAACATCCCCGGCCGCCGTGGCCCAGGAGGTCACGCTGGCCATCGGCAGCCTCCCCAAGGTCAGCGGCACCACCGAGACCTACCTTTCGCCGCGTGCCAAAGCCGTGCTGGACGCGGCTTTTGCCGAGGCCTCCAAGATGAAGGATCAGTATGTCAGCGTGGAGCACATCCTGATCGCCATCGCGGATGAAAAGCAGGGGGATGCCGCCCGGATTCTCCAGCGCAACGGCGTCCGCCGGGAATCGATCCTCAAGGTCCTCATGGAGATCCGCGGCGGCCAGACCATCAACGATCCGAATCCCGAAGAAAAATACCAGGCCCTGGAAAAATTCAGCCGCGACCTGACCCACCTGGCCCGGCTGGGAAAGCTGGATCCGGTGATCGGCCGGGACGAAGAGATCCGAAGAATCGTTCAGGTCCTCTCCAGGAGGACCAAGAACAACCCGGTGCTCATCGGTGACCCCGGCGTGGGCAAGACCGCCATTGTAGAGGGTCTGGCCCAGCGCATCGTCCAGGGCGACGTCTCGGAGACCTTGAAAGACCGGCGCCTGGTTTCCCTCGACATGGGTGCCCTCATTGCGGGCGCCAAATACCGAGGAGAATTTGAAGACCGCCTCAAGGCAGTGCTGAAGGAGGTGGAGCGGGCCGAAGGCGAGGTGGTCCTTTTCATCGACGAGCTCCACACCCTCGTCGGGGCCGGCGCCAGCGAAGGCGCCATGGACGCCTCCAACATGCTGAAGCCCGCCCTGGCCCGGGGAACTTTGAGATGCGTGGGTGCCACCACCATCAATGAGTACCGGAAATATATCGAGAAGGATGCCGCCTTGGAGCGCCGCTTCCAGCCGGTGCTCGTACGGGAGCCCAGCGTCGAGGACACCATTTCGATCCTGCGAGGCCTGAAGGAGAAATACGAGGTCCACCACGGCGTCCGAATCAAGGATTCGGCCATTGTGGCGGCGGCAACCCTGTCCGAGCGCTATATCACCGACCGCTTTCTGCCGGACAAGGCCATCGACCTCATCGACGAGTGTGCCTCGAAGCTGCGCATCGAAATCGACAGCATGCCGGTGGAGATCGATGAAATCCAGCGAAAGCTCCTCCAGCTGGAAATCGAACGGGAAGCGTTGAAAAAGGAATCGGACCCGGCCTCGACCGAACGGCTGGCCAGGCTCGACAAGACCGTCTCCGCCCTCAAGGACGACATGCAGGAGATGAAGGCCCACTGGCAGAACGAAAAGGAGATGATCCAGACGATACGGAAGACCAAGGAGGCGCTGGAGCATCTCGGCATCGAGGAGCAGCAGGCCGAGCGGGAGGGCAACCTTGCCCGGGTGGCCGAACTGCGCTACGGCCGGGCCACCGAATTGAAGCAGCAGCTCGAAGCGGCCAACCAGAAGCTCGCCGGGCTCCAGTCCGAGAAGAAGATGCTGAAAGAGGAGGTGGACAGCGAGGACGTGGCCGAGGTCATCTCCCGCTGGACGGGCATCCCCGTCAGCAGGATGCTCGAAGGGGAGCGTGAAAAGCTGCTTCACGCCGAAACGCGGATGGCCCGGCGCGTGGTCGGCCAGAGCGAAGCCATCACCGCCGTCGCCAACGCCGTCCGACGGGCGCGCTCCGGGCTTCAGGATCCCAACCGCCCCATCGGGTCATTCATCTTCATGGGCCCGACCGGCGTCGGGAAGACCGAGCTGGCCAAGGCGCTTGCGGAGTTCATGTTCGACGACGAGCAGGCCATCATCCGTGTCGACATGTCTGAATTCATGGAAAAGCATTCGGTGGCCCGCCTGATCGGAGCGCCTCCGGGGTACGTGGGCTATGAAGAGGGCGGCTACCTGACCGAAGCGGTGCGGCGCCGGCCCTATTCCGTGATCCTCTTCGACGAGATCGAAAAGGCCCACGCCGAGGTCTTCAACGTGCTGCTCCAGATTCTGGATGACGGCCGGATGACCGACGGCCACGGGCGGACGGTCGACTTTAAAAATACCGTCATCATCATGACCTCCAACGTGGGGAGCCAGTATATCCAGGAGATGGGCCAGTCCCGCAGTGAAGAGGCCGAGGCGCGGGTAAAAGAGAGCCTCCGCCGGACGTTCAAGCCCGAGTTCCTGAACCGGATCGACGAGATCATCTTCTTCCACAGCCTCACCCCCGAGCAGATCGGCGAGATCGTGGAGATCCAGATCGGACGCCTCCAGAAGCGCCTCCAGGACCGCCAGATCAGACTGGTCCTGTCCGAGGCGGCCAGGGACCTGATCGCCGAAAAGGGATACGATCCGGTCTACGGGGCCAGACCCCTCAAACGGGCGCTGCAGAAATATATCGAGAATCCACTGGCCGTTGAAATTCTGAAAGGGGTGGTGCCCGACGGCGCTGCCGTTCAGGCAGCGGTTCAGGGAGAGGCAATCGTCTTCAACCCTCTGGAGGAGAAACGTCTGGAGGAGAAAGCGCCGATATCGGCATAGGATCCGCGTTGGCGTGATTCGAGGTCAGAACTGCCCGGGGTCGACGGCCCCGGGCAGTTTTTTTCGGACGGCATTTCTGCGGGATGTCAGAAACTGGATGCTTTCGGCACCGGGGGGTCTTCGGACGGATCATCCGCACCGGGCAACCCGGTATCCTGGGAATGGGTCAGGGAACGGCGTTCGATCGCCTTCTCCAGGCAGTGGGGGCAGAGCCCCAGGAACTCAAGCCGATGACCCGTAATCTGATAGCCGGTGGTATCGTCCAGGGCTGTCTCGACATTGTCCATGAATCCCATGGGTGCATCATCCACCCGGTCGCAGTTGATGCAGCGGATATGGTAGTGCTTCTTGGTATTCCAGTCAAAACGCTTGATGGTGCCCCCCAGCTCGAGCTTCTGAATCTTGCCCAGCTCTGACAGCACCTCCAGGTTGCGGTAGACCGTGCCGAGACTGATGCGGGGCAGCTGCCGCCGAACCACTTCGTAGACTTCCTCCGCACTGGGGTGTGTGGCCATCTCCCTCAGCGTCTCCAGGATGACCTTTCTCTGGCGCGTCATCCGGATGCCATGGCCGGCGCCAGGGCCGTCATGTTGGGATTTGCATTGGACTTTGGTCAAAACGGTGCTTCCTTCCTGTAATGCGCCCCGCCCCTGCATGGCGGCAGCAGGATCACCGCGCCTGCCGGCATCGGTTCAGCGGCTTTCAAGGGGCGCCAGAACGCATTCCTCCGGGCCGCAGTAGTCCCCGACATATTCGGACTCGGGCCGATACAGCATGGGCTTGGGCGCCGCATCCGCGAACTGCTCCTCAAGTACGTGGGCAACCCACCCGGCGATCCGCGATATGGCAAATATGGGGGTAAAAAGATCCATCGATATCCCCATGGCATAATAGAGCGACGCACTGTAGAAATCGACGTTGACATAGATGTCCATATCCTTTTGCTGCTTGAAGGCCACCTTGGCCTTCTCCTCCAGGCTCCTGGAGATCTCGTACCACTTGACCTCGCCGATCCGCTCCCCCATCTTCCGCGACATCGGCGCCAGTATGAGCGCCCTTGGATCATCGACCCGGTAGACCGCATGACCGAGCCCCATGATCTTGCCGCCGCCGCTCAGCTGCTCCTCGATATAGGCGTCGATATTCTCCACCGACCCGATCTTCTTGAGCATCTGCATGACCCGCGTGTTGGCCCCCCCGTGAAGCGCGCCCGACAGCGACCCGACGGCTGCGGCCACGGCGGCATAGATGTGC
>CAJXSB010000015.1 GCA_913060435.1 uncultured Desulfococcus sp. | reverse complement strand
CGGCGCCGGTGATCCGGGTCAGCGAGCTGGCGGACAGCTCGGTCAACTTCATCGTTCGCCCCTGGTCGAATACCGGTGATTACTGGACTATTTATTGGGATCTCCAGCGCGCAGTGAAGGAGGCGTTCGACAACAACGGCATCTCGATCCCCTTCCCGCAGACGGATATGCACCTTCACGTAGCAGACAGCGGCAAGGCATCGGATACCGCGGTCGTGTCGGCATTGAGCGGAAACGACACGGGGCGCCCGCGCGAGGCGACCGGTTACGCCAGTGGTGACTACGGCGTCGACGAACCTCAGGACGATGGCAGCGAGCGGGACTAGCACGAAAGGTAAGCGGATATGTCACATGCGATTCGCAATTCACTTCTGGTGTTGATAGGAGTGCTTGCCCTATTGGGTGGTTTGACCAACCCATTGGCGAAGGCCGGTAATCCCTTAAGCGCCGAGGAATCCGATCCCAATCGGCTGGGCTGGATGTTGGGTTTCCCACCGCCGTCCGAAAAGCTAATTATGCAACCGGAGTCGGACTACTTCAGCTTCCCTAAGTTGCGCTGGACGGTATGCCACATTCGGGAACTAATGCCGACAACACAAGTGAGTCGCGGCATTGGCGACCCGATACCGCTCCAGTATGCGATTGATAAAAATATTGATGGTGTAAGCTTCACGCCGCTTGGGGGTGGCAAACCCATGACATGGGAAATATCACTCTCGGTGAACTACACCGATGGCATTCTCATTATTCATGAGGACAGAATTGTTTACGAAAGGTACTTTGGCTGCCTCAAAGAAACAGGCAAGCACGTTGCGATGTCGATGACCAAGTCGATGACGGGGCTTCTGGCCGAAATACTCGTTTCCGAAGGCCAGCTTGACGCAAGTGCCCGGGTAGCCTCGATTGTTCCTGAGCTAAAGAACAGCGCTTTCGGGAGCGCAACCGTACGCCAGGTCATGGATATGACCACGGCACTCGATTACAGCGAGGACTATGCCGACCCAGAGGCTGACATCTGGACCTATTCAGCCGCTGCGAGCCCGTTGCCCAAACCTGAGGGCTATGAGGGCCCCAACGGCTATTTTGAGTATCTCCAAACCGTTAAGCAGGATGGGGTACATGGTGAGGCTTTTGGCTACAGGACCATCAATACGGACGCCTTGGGATGGATAATCTCGCGGGTCACCGGAAAAAATATTGCGTACCTTTTGTCCGAACGTATTTGGAGCGATATGGGCGCAGAGCAAGATGGCTACATGACCGTAGACAGCAAAGGCACACCGTTTGCGGGCGGCGGACTCAGTGCCGGACTCCGCGACCTTGGCCGAATCGGCCTCTTGATGTTGAACGGAGGAGAGATAAACGGTCAGCGCCTGTTTCCTGAAGCGGTTGTCGAGAACATACGTGCCGGCGGTAAAAAAAGCGCCTTTGCCAAGGCTGGCTATAAGTCCCTCGAGGGCGGCAGCTACCGCAGCATGTGGTGGGTCTTCCATAACAGGCACGGCGGCTTTGCCGCGCGCGGCGTGCACGGTCAGACGATCTATGTCGATCCGACGGCTAAAATGGTTGTCGTACGGTTCGCATCGTTTCCCACAGCGAAAAACGCCAAGATTGATCCAACTTCCCTACCGGCCTATCAGGCCGTGGCCGAGTATCTAATGCGGCAGTGACGAGGAAGCGATTGAGCAAACAAGACGCTTCAACGGGAGCGAAGAGAAGATATAGAAATGACAATGAAAGATATTAAGGAAATGCAATTATCCATCAAGCAGGCAATTATCGATGGCAGGCTTTATGTTAATGCGGCGTCGCTTCCCGATCAACGAACGCTGCTTGTCTTTGTCCCGGGATGGACCTTGGCGCCAAAAAAATTTGTTAGTTTGCTTATGAGTCTCGTATGCGACAGCAAGTTGGCCGATGTGCTGGGAGGTTGTGATATTTTGCCGTTCCGGTATGCAAACAGCATGATTTCAAACATCCATCCAAGCGAGGTGGCATCAAATCTCGCAACGCAGATTCAAGACGCTATGGTTTCGCGTCGGTACAACAGAATCTATCTAATGGGTCACAGTATTGGAGCATTGCTGCTTCGCGCGGCCTTGTTGGTTGGCAAAGAGGAGTCTCATCCTTGGACTTCCGCGGTACGCCGCCTGGTATTGTTGGCAGGGACCAATCGTGGTTTCATGCCCGGCACATTTGTACAAAAGCTTGGTGCATTCATTGTGTCTCTCTTCAATCTGCCGATTGCCAGACTGATCATGGAGGCGCAAATTGGGTCTGAATGGGTCACCTCGCTGCGGTTAAAATGGTTACGGACATTCGCCGGCGGTGAAACCTCTCCTCCTGAAATAGTGCAACTCTATGGAGAAGAGGATTTAGTTGTGGCTGCTGATGATTCCCTCGATATCAATCGATACGACAACTCTGTCGTTGAACGACTGGCAGGCATTGACCACGAAGGCTTCTGCCACGTAGATGAGAATCATCCGAGTTACGAAAAGATACAGGAAGCCTTTTCCCGCAAATTACCATCACCAGAAAAACCCCGTACTAAAGACCGGCATATGCTGGTTTTCCTCATTCACGGGATACGAGACTTTGCCGAATGGCATTATGCACTGGATTATGAAATTGAAACGCGTGATGAAGAAATAGAGGTTATACCGGTTCAGTATGGATACTTCAACATCCTTCAATTCCTGTTACCACACCAACAGAGACGTGCCGTTCGTGTGTTCGTCGATAAATACGTTCAAGAAGTCTCGCTTTCCCCAAAGGCTAAAATCGCAGTAGCCGCTCACAGCAACGGGACGCGAGTGTCCCAACAGGCTCTTGCAGAAAACGACTTCATCCAAGTCGATAGAGCCTACTTCGCTGGCTCCGTGGTTCCAACCAATATACCCTGGAGTAGAGAACCATATCATGGCAAGGTTCGTAAGCTGAGAAACGACTGCGCAACCAAGGATATTCCCGTAGGTATTTTGTGCAGTGCCCTAAAATGGACCCCGATCATAGGTCGAGGGCTTGGTACCGCCGGATTTCATGGCTTTCAGGACGAGATGGTACACAACCAATTTATTGATGGGGGACACGGCGCTGCCCTAAAATCAAACCATCGTGAGTTCGTTGCCCGTTATCTGATTGGGATTAAGGATGAGGTTTCAATAACGAAAAAAGCAAAGCACCCTAGATTTATGCGCTTATTTTCAAAATGGGCGCCGCTTGCTATCGTGATATTTATACTCATTCTCTTGGGTATATATACGGCTATGGCCCTGCTCCCAAACGGCATGGGGGTTTTGCTATCGGCTGCTTTTACGTTTATGCTTATTTTCCTGCTTCAGTGGATCTAATACACCAAATCAAGTATAATGATTATGATCGTGATTGATTCGAGAACGAGATCTTTGAACAATCCGGACTTAAGTCCACAATATTTCGCATCGGCCCCCCCTGGATTATCCGCGGCGCGCTTTTTGGGTCTATCTGCTTTCTCGCCTGGCTCGTTTCGAGAGCAACCACGATCCCAGTGTCCATTTTACCGAGAGCTTCAACGACGCTCAAGGAAACCCCGTGATTAGCCGAGGCTTATTACAGATTTCGAAGGAAAGTGCTAACGGCTACGGCTGCGGAATTGGAGATGAAACTGAACTCCATGATCCAGAAACTAACATTCGCTGTGGTGTGCGCACCCGTCGCCGCCAAACGGAGAACGACATGATCAAGCTGGATAAAATCGACAAACCCGCCTCCCTTGCCGAAATCGCCTACATCGCCTTGCGGGAATCAATCCTCACCTTCAAGCTCGTGTCCGGTACGGTCTACAATGAAGCGGCGGTGGCCGCGGATCTGGGCCTCTCCCGGACGCCCGTCCGCGAAGCCCTGCTTCGGCTTTCATCCCAGGGTCTGGTCACCTTCCTGCCCCGGAAGGGCTTTGAGCTGGCCCGCTACACCCGCAAGGACGTGGAAGAGATCTTCGAACTCCGGCAGACCATTGAAACCGCCGTGCTGCGCAAAATCACCCGACGGGTGAGCGATTCGGAGACCGCGCGGCTTGAAGAGGCGCTGGCGGTGCAGCGCACAGCGGCAGCCCGGGGCGACGCCTTCGCCTTCATGAATTCGGACCGGGTCTTTCACAATCTCCTCTGCGAATTTGCCGACAATTCGAGACTCATGAGCATCGCGGAAAATTTTCAGGATCTCTGCCACCTCATGGGGACCCGGGCGTTGACCGACAATGGCCGCATGGCCAAGGCCATTAACGAACACGAGATGATCGTGTCGGCGATCCGGCAAAAAGACCCGGAAAAGGCCGCCCGCTCCATGCGCGACCATCTTGAAAAAATCCGGACATCGGTTCTGGAGGCCTTTCAGGAGTAGCCCGTCCGGGCCGCCTCGCCACCCTTTCCCCTTTCCCGGCCGCTTCATCATCATCTCCGTTTCCAAACCCTCCGCAGGTGACGTTTGTAAAAAAGTGTTGACAGGCTTATAGTATGTAATATATTACATGCTACATTAGATATACGGAAAACCATGCTGAACTTAGACAAAATCGACAAACCAGCGTCCCTCGCTGAAATAGCCTACGAAACCCTGCGCGAGTCGATCCTCACCTTCAAGCTCGTGCCGGGCACCATCTACAACGAAGCGTCCGTGGCCGGGGACCTGGGGCTCTCCCGCACGCCGGTCCGCGAGGCCCTGCTCCGGCTGTCGGCACGTGGACTGATCACCGTCCTCCCCAGAAGAGGATTTGAGCTGGTCCGCTACACCCGACGGGACGTGGAGGAGATCTTCGAGCTCCGCCGGCTGATCGAGACCGCCGTACTGAGAAAGATTACCCCGAAGATGACGGATTCGGAAACAGCGGCCCTGGAGGCGGAACTGGTGGTGCAGCACGCAGCCGCGGCTGAAGACGACGCGTTCACGTTCATGGAATCGGATCGAGCGTTCCATAACCTGCTCTGCGACTACGCGGAAAATTACCGGCTCATGAACATCGCGGAAAATTATCAGGATCTCTGCCACCTGATGGGGACGAAGGCCCTGACGTCAGGGGGCCGCATGGCAGAGGCCATCGCCGAGCATGAAGTGATCGTGGATGCCGTCCGG
Organism: uncultured Desulfococcus sp.; assembly: GCA_913060435.1. Taxonomy (GTDB): domain Bacteria; phylum Desulfobacterota; class Desulfobacteria; order Desulfobacterales; family Desulfococcaceae; genus Desulfococcus. Next base: position 21,626 of record CAJXSB010000015.1, on the reverse strand, counting down.
GGGAAGGACCCGGAAAAGGCGGCCCGATCCATGCACGACCACCTCGAAAAGATCCGCATGGCGGTTCTGGAGAGTTTTTAAGAGATGCCGGGCACCGCGAAAGCCTGCCCCGACGCTACCCGACCCACTATACCGAAGGAGTAAACGTATGAAACCCCAAGTGCAGTTTTTGTCCCAGGACGAAATCTCGCGAATCCATCAGGCTTCGCTCAGGATTCTCAGGGAAACCGGAATGCGGTTCCCGGCGGAAGAGGCCCTGGACATCTTTCGCAGCGCCGGCGCAGAGATCGTCGGCCAGGACACTGTCCGGATCCCGGAACACCTCGTGGCATCGGCCATCGAAAGCGCTCCCAAAAGAGGCGATGTGGTGCTCTACGGGCGGGACCGGGGGCACGACGTCAATTTCAGGAGCCACCAGCCTTCGCTGGCGTGCATGACCATGGCCACCAGCGTCATCGACCCCTACACCGGCCGGAAACGCCCGGCAACCGATGAAGACCTCGCGCGCCTCACCCGCATGGCAGACCAGCTGGCGTGCATCGCGGTGAACGGCGGGCCGGTCACCCCCCAGGAGGTCCCCGGCGCGACCAATGACTGGTACACCTGGGCCACCACCATCAAGAACACCACCAAGCACATCACCGGCGGCGTCTATGGCTACCGCGGGGTGCTGGACGCCATCGAGATGGGCGCCCTCGCCGCGGGCGGCAAAGCGGCGTTCCTCGAGCGGCCCTTCATCTCCGGCTGGGTCCTGACCCTGCCGCCCCTGGGCTGCGACACGGCCTCCACCGAAGCCATGATCGAGATGAACCGCCATAAGATCCCCATCATGCTCAGCTCCGGCCCGATCCTGGGGACCACCGCCCCGGTCACCATCGCCGGTTGCCTGGCCCAGGCCCATGCCGAGATTCTGGCCTGCATCACCCTGTCCCAGCTCGTCAACCCCGGCGCCCCCGTGGTCTACACCAGCTTTGCCCGCGGCATGAACATGAAGACCTCCAACATCTCCATGGGCGGCCCGGAGTTCGCCGTCCTCAAGGCTGCCATGAGCCAGCTCGGCCTGTCCCTGGATCTGCCCATCCGCATGCCCGCCATGCTGCGCGACGCCAAGGTGCTGGATGCCCAGGCCGGTTTTGAGACAGGCGTGGTCGGCACCCTGAGTTCATTTGCGGCGGACATCATGGATGCCATGCAGCTCGACACGGACCTGGTGGTCGACTACCCGGACATGATTTTCTGCAACGACTGCATGGCGTTTATCCGCCACGCCTTGAGGGACCTGGTGGTCGACGACGACACCCTGGCCCTGGAGTGCATCGATGAGATCGGTCCCGGCGGCAATTTCCTGGGCCATCAGCATACCTTCAAGAATTTCCGGAAGGAGCTCTGGCACTCCGACCTGTTCGACCACAACAACTGGGAGCGCTGGGAACAGATGGGCGCCAAGGACATCCGCGCCGCCGCCATGGACAAGGTGCACGCCATGCTGGAAGCGCCCGCCGAGCCCTTACTTCCGGCCGACGTGGAAGCGTCCATTGACGATATCGCCCGAAAGGCCACAGCGGACGGGGCCGGAAGCGAGTAGCCGGCGGCCGTCGCGCTGCCCGGTCCCCGTCGTCCGAGCACCAGGGCAGGACGCTCGTGGCGCGAAGACGCCAAACCTATTTTAAAGGAGTTTATCATGTCTCAAAGCACCCATAACCCGACAACCCGTCCCGGGGAGCGAACGAATTGGCCCGTTTTCGGGATCAGCGCCGGTTTTCTCCTGGTGTTCGTCATCGCCTCGCTGGTGAACATCGACATGGTCAGCGCCGTGGTGAATGCGGCCCAGGCCTTTTCCACCCGGTATTTCGGCGCCCTCTGGCAGGTGCTCCTGCTGGCGACGTTCATCCTGGCCGTGGTGCTGGCGGTTTCCCGCTACGGCGATGTCCGCGTCGGCGGGATGGACGCACCGGAGATCAGCACATTTCGGTGGATATCCATGATTATGTGTGCGCTCCTGGCCGGCGGCGGCGTTTTCTGGTCGTCGGCCGAGCCCATGTATCATTTCCTTTCACCGCCGGCCGCATTTCCCGGTGTGACGGGTGCCGCAGCGGAGGCCGTGGCCCCGGCCCTGGCCCAGTGCTACCTGCACTGGGGGTTTCTGGCGTGGGCGATCCTGGGCACCCTCGGCACGGTCATCCTGATGTATGCCTGCTACCAGAAGAAGATGCCCATGAAGCCCCGCTCCCTTCTCTATCCCATTCTCGGGGAGAAGGGGGTGAACGGGCCCCTCGGTACAGTGGTGGACGCGGCATCCATCATCGCCGTGGCGGCGGGGACCATTGGCCCTATCGGTTTTCTGGGGCTCCAGCTCTCCTATGCCCTCGAGTACCTCCTGGGAATACCCGACGTCTACGCCAGTCAGCTGGCCGTCATCGCAGTGATCACCGCCGTCTACACTCTGGCCGCCACTACCCCAATCTACAAGGGCATCAACGGCCTCTCGAAACTCAACGTCCTCATCGCCGTCGGGCTGATGGCCGTCATCATGGTCCTCGGCCCCGGGGGATTCATCGTGGACAGCTTCATGAGCGCCTTCGGCCTCTACGCCCAGGATTTTTTCCGCATGAGCCTGAACCGCACCAACACCGAGTGGCTGGGGTGGTGGACCGTGTTCTACTGGGGGTGGTTCCTCGGCTACGGGCCAATGATGGCCATCTTCACCACGCGCATCTCCCGCGGCCGCACCATCCGAGAGATCATGCTGGCCGTCGCCGTTATCGCCCCCGTCGTCACCAACATCTGGTTCACGGTGCTGGGCGGCGCGGGCATCCACTACGAGCTGAGCAGTCCTGGGTCGGTGTCCACCGCCCTCAACCAATCGGGCCTGCCGGCGGCGCTCATCGCCATCGTGGAGCAGCTGCCGCTCTCCTCGCTGCTGATTCCCGTCTCCCTGGTCCTGGTCGTCCTCTTCCTTGTCACCACGGGCGCAGGCATGACCTACAGCATCGCCATCTCCGTGACCGGTGACGAGAATCCGCCGCGCTGGACGCGCATCCTATGGGGGATCCTCATGGGCGCCATGGCGGCCGTGCTCATCCGGATCGGCGACGGCGGCATCAAGGCCCTGCAGACCTTCATCATTGTTTCCGCGGTCCCCGTGGCCCTCTTCTACGTGCCCCAGCTCTGGGCGGGCATGAAGTGCGCAAGGCTCCTGTATGAAGCGCAAAAGACGGAGGAGGTCGACAAGCCGATGATCCGGCTCAAGGAAGTGGCCTGAGCTCCACGACGGGCTCATTCTATCTGAAACACCCGCCGGCAGGCGCATTCGGCCCTGCCGGAGAAGATACCGCCGGCGACCGGGCTGTCCGGTCTGCCGCCCGGCATACAACCGTTGAGGAATAACTTCATGTCACCTATCCATTCTTCCCAAAGGGGCATCCTGGAGCCGGCGCCCGGGTTTCGTTCGGGCCTCAGGGACCTGCCGAAGCACCTGAACGCCGAAACCGTCAGCGCCGGGCTGATCGCCGCCGTGTTCGGCTGCACCGGCCCCCCGCTGATTATCATGAACTCGGCCATGAACGCCGGCTACACGACCCTCCAGACCATTTCGTGGCTGGCGTCCGCCTGTTTTTTCGGCGGCGTGCTCAGCCTCATCCTGGCGCTGCGCTACCGGCAGCCCATCGCAGGCGCGTGGTCCATCCCCATTGCGGTCATGCTTGGGAACACCCTCGCCTTTTTTAACATTCACCAGGCCGTGGGCGCCTACCTTCTGGCGGGCGTCATGGTCCTGGCCCTCGGCTTTTCCGGGCTGGTGGGAAAGATCATGCGCTGGCTGCCCATCCCTATTGTCATGGGCATGATCGCCGGTGCCATGATCAAGTTCGGCACGGGCATGATCGCTTCGGTCGAGAAGCTCCCCGCAGTGTGCGGCGCCGCCCTGGCGGGGTATCTTCTCATCACCCGGTTTGCCCGGAGGTTCCCCCCCGTGCTGGGGGCCCTGATCTCCGGCCTCGCGGCGGCCTTCCTTGCCGGCGGCATCGATCTCTCCGGCGCGGATTATTCTCTTATCCTGCCCACCGTGTTTGCGCCGGCCTTCTCCCTTGACGCCTTCCTCTCCATCAGCATTCCCGTGGCGATCCTCGTGATCGGCGCGGAGAATGCCCAGGCAACAGGCGTCCTGCTCACCGAAGGCTTTCGGCCCCCGGTCAACTTCATGACCGTCATCAGCGGCTTCGGCGGGATCGCCACCTCGTTTTTCGGGGGGCACAACGCCAACATCGCAGGTCCCATGACCGCCATCTGCGCCTCCGAAGCCGCCGGCCGAAAGACCGAAGGCCGTTATGCCGCGGCGGTGGTCAACGGGATCCTCTTCGGGGGGTTCGGGCTGGTCGCCTCGGTGGCCGTGGCGTTTATCCAGAGCGTGCCGCGCCCGCTGGTGGGGATGGTGGCGGGCCTTGCCATGATCGGCGTGCTCACCCAGGCCTTTGAGCAGGCCTTTGCCTCGGGCCGGTTCAAGGCGGGGGCGTTCTTCGCCCTCGTTATCGCCATGTCCGGCATTTCCATCGCCAAAATCAGCGCACCCTTCTGGGCCCTGGTGGGCGGGGTGGTGGTGTCGTACATGGTCGAACACCGGGATTTTGCCCGTCCGGCAGAAGAGGAAGACTCTCCTGTGGTGAAGGAAATGGTTCAAGATCCAGCTGTATAAACTCTCTGGTGGAGACGATCCTCCACACCTTTTTCCCCGCCCTGCTGGCCCGGTCTTTGAGATTTTTTGAATCCTATTTCAACTTCATGATGGGGGTCAAAATGTCCATAAAAGGGGTTTTCAGCAGTATTGGCATCCATCGAACGATCCGCGCCCCCCAAGCAAAAAGGAGTTGTCACATATCAATTTCCGAAGGTATAGATAAGCGGGAGAGTGATTGCCCGCTTTCTCTTATCCTGAAAAATGGGGATCAACATCTATGACGACTGGAATCAATCTACCATGATAATTAAAATCCTTGTTTTGACGTCGTTATTAATCGAGTTGATGGTGAATACGACATTCGCAGACCCGTCGGTTAAGAGTCGGTTTTTCCATAGTGGCGACGGCGTCATTCACCTGTCAAGCCGGAAAAACAGCAACGTCTTCCAGGGGATCTACCGAGAAATGAATGGGCAGTACAACACTGACGCATACCAGAAAATATCTGCTGTGTTTGACGCACCATACCGATCTTCCAGTCAATCTTCCAGTCAGGTGCTATCATTGCGTTTGATAGAATTCATCGATTACCTCGAAGATCAATTGGGAAAAGGCAGCCTCATTACCATTACTTCCGGATACCGAGCGCCGGAATACAATACCAAATTACGGAAGGGAGGTGGTCTGGCGGCCAAAGCCAGTCTACATCAATACGGCATGGCCGCTGATTTCATAATGGATGAGGTCCCTTCAAAACGTGTGTGGGAATACGTACGATCCATAGGGTTTGGCGGCACCGGGTATTATCATGGCGAGACGGTGCATGTGGATGTGGGGCCATCAAGATTTTGGGACGAAAAAACCTCTGGCGTGGGTACGGGATTGTCTGATGAGAACAAGCTGATTGGCTTGGTGACAGATTACGACATCTATGCCCCTGGAGATGTAATGACGCTCTCTTTCATACGCATGACCGCATTTCCCATTAAGGTCCGATCGCAATTTCAGTTGATTCCGAAAGAAAATCCTGAAATTCGCAATGAGGCACTGCCGTTCAAACCGGATTCCAAGGGGTTCTCGGAAGATGGTTGTGGGGAATTCCACAATATCGGTGATATGGATTCTTTTCGTTGGCGCATCCCTTCGACCATAAAGCAAGGACGATATAGGATTCGTGCCGGGTTCTGCGGCGATAGGTGGGAACAGATGCCGAAGGATGTTTCCACACCAGAATTTGAGATCCGGTGACCTTCCATCAAGGTATCTCTTGCATACGCCAATCTTGGGAAGTTTTCCTCAGGATCCTTCCGGCCCCACGCCCCGGGTCAACCGATCGAATCGCTTTTTCTGTCTATCCCGGAACTTTCTCAATTCGTTCAACAGCGCTTCATGCTTAGACAGCGTCCGTGAGATGTTCAGGAAGCTGTCGTCCAGCCTGGCGATCGACTCCTTGCCGATCGCAAGAAATGCGCTTGCATCACCTTCCTTTTCCATCCGCATGCAAATGCCATAAGCATGGTAGTACGCATCACTGAAGCGGATAAGCTCCCGGGCGCATGCCGGCCCGTAGGTCCGGCTCAACACCTTCCACAATGAGCGCTCTGGATGGTAGGCGCTGGTGTTCCATTCGTAGTCGGCGACGGTGGCGTACTTGATCTTGTATATTTCACTGTAAGCGCTGCCGTTCATGTACTTCTGTCGACCGTCGCTGTATAGTTGAAAGTTCCCGGGCATCTCAGTATCGTAGGGTTCGAACAGATTGCACATGGTTACCTTGCCGGGATAATGGGTGGCATAACCGCCGTAGCGCTTCGCTTCGATATTCCTAGCATACAGGGTATTGTCCCAGAGCATCGGCCATCTGCCGATCAATGAACGGAAGCGGTGCAGGTCCGCCATGTCGATGGACAAGGACCGTATCGTCGGCCCGGTCCACATGATGGCGACATCGGGGGGAATCTGGAATGCCAACTCTTCCAGGTACGATTCCGCCTTCCCGTTGCTGCGATCGATATGTTCATTGGAATACCACGGCGGGCAAAATTCGAGCCGGGTTCCCGGGTACTCGCTGTCAAGCCAGGTCTTCAATCGGTTGATGACATAGGCCTGTGCATTTTGAAGATTGACGAAGCGGCGCCTGTCCTCGTCGGTGAACAGCGCGTAATGTCGACGATTCGCCCCGACGTGGGGCACGAAATCATCCGACAACAACATGATCGTGTCAGCACCGGCGTCCAGTCCGATCCGATAGACATCCTTCAGTGTCTCGAGGCTTTCCGGGCTGCTGTGGGTCCAGGTGTATCGCAAGGCATCGCTCAACTCATCCTGCGCGGCCTCCATGGGAAAGTGGGAATATGGGTTGACCATCACGGCAAGATGCATCGCCCCGTTTTCTTTGAATAGACGGCCGGCCTCGGCCAATCCGCGACGAAACAGGTCCTCGGGCTGATACCAGTTTTCTTTGGCCCGGTCGTAACCGACATATACCCTGTTCAGCTTATAGAAAGTCATCCTGGCGACGGCGTCGAGATCCCTTTCCAATTCGTCTTCACTTCGCCAGTTTTTGAACACATAAGAACGGCCTGAAAAGTCTGGATAATCGATAACAGTGGCATTGTGATAGACAAATTTATCATTTTCGAAAAGCTGCACCGCCGTGGTGGCGGCATAGTAGTTTCCGATGGATTTTACCCCCATCAGGAACAGGACGTGGCCGATGCCGAACCGCTCCGCCTTGAGAACATATCCCTGTGCCTTGCCTTGGACGGGCTGCATGGGAAGCTCCGGTTGGACCGTTTGAAAGACGCGATTGTTTCCGATACTGATGATCAATTTTGACGCTTCTATCTCCTCTTCACCAGAGTCCTTTTCCACTATCTTAATTTTTTGATGATTATCCACACCACCGGGAATTGCCGCCGTCAACACGGCGCCGAGCTTTCTCTGCACGAGGGTGGCCGCCGATCGATCCGCTGGGGTGGGATTTTCGGGAAGGACGATAACGGGCAAATAAGCAGTCGGATCTTGCGCATGGTAATACGTGATCGCGCCCTGCTCATGAACGTGTTTAGGCGTGGGAATCAGTGTTTCGGCCAACGTGAGACGGTGGTTGAAAAAGGGCTTGAAGCGTTCCAACGCGGTAAAATTCCATTTCGAGTAACCGAAATGGATATCGTCCAGCCACATGCTGCCGGTGCCTTTCAGGCCGAAAAACAGGCGTACGTAACGGGTTCGGTCAGGAATATCGCCCTCGGAGAAGGGATAATTGTAGGACCGCCCCCTGACTTTTCCCCACGGGAACCGTTCAATTCGCCAAAAATTGGAAAATGAATAGCTTTTGTCCGAATTGTCGATCAGTCCGCCGCTGACGGGATTCAACCGGTCCGGATCCAATGGCTGCTTGTCTTCGTCAAAGAACAGTACGTTGACAACGATTGCATCGTAGAGTCGGACTCCCAGTCGGTATTTGCTGCTCATGATATCGTGCAACCGAATGCGATACGTGAAATCGTAGTTTCCCGGAATCACTGGGATATAATCACTGATAACACCCTCTGCCGCATCGGTCTCATTGGCTTGGGCGCGAGTAATGTTTATGCAGCGGCGGCCGCTTTGCTGCGCCTCGAAGGCATTGGGCGATGAATCACGGTCGACCCACTGGATGTGGCTGCCTACCGTCTCCCAACCCTTGAGCCTGAACTGGTTGTCAGAACCAGTCTTGAGCCATCGACCGTCCTCGAAGGCGGGGTTGGTGACGAGGTTGCCCTTTGCGAACTGCCGGAGACGGACCTCATAAGGGATGCTGGACGGATTCGCGGCGGACCACGCCGACGCCGCCCGTATTTCGTGCGTCCTTTCGATGGTGGAGCAAGCAGCTAATATAATGATGCAGATGAATAGCGGCAAAACGGCGGATTTCATTAAAGGGTCCTGTCGGCAGATGGTTTTGCGGAAAAGTTTAGGCCTATTCGCCCAGGGGGTCAATATCAAAAGGAATGGGTTGCCGGAACATAAACGCCCTTTCCGAATCATAGACATATCTCCATCAATGATCACTGCTGGCTCAGAAATGCTCCCCTGGATTTTTATTTTCGCCGGATTGGTATTTGTGCCTGTATAGGGGCGCTGCGATATTCTATCATCGTCAATTATCAGCACGATTGAACCACCCCCTGTTATCTTTGCGGCTTTCCGAACATGCAAAACCATCCACCTGGCGGAGCTTCCCGACAGGCGACATTAAAGCTGAGCGTGTGAAATCATGAGCCCCATCACTCATTTTTTGATAGGCTGGTCAGTTGCAACCTCCGCCAATATCAGCAGGAAAGAGCGCTTGTTTATCACGCTCGCAGGAATCGCACCAGACATTGATGGTGCCGGCCTGATATTTGACCTCTTGGGGTCGCATCAGGGTTCTCAACTCGAATTATGGAGTAAATACCATCATATATTAGGACACAACATTGGTTTCGGGCTGCTTTTGACAATAGCCGCATTTGCCATGTCCACGAAGCGCTGGCTTGTCGGTTTCCTTGTGATGGCAAGTTTCCATCTGCACCTGGTTGGAGATGTATTGGGGGCCAGGGGACCTGATGGATACCAATGGCCAATTCCTTATCTGTTGCCGTTCTCGGATGCATGGCAGTGGACATGGGCCGGTCAATGGCAACTCAATGCCTGGCCTAATTTTCTGATCACCATCATCGCCGGCTGCCACATGTTTTATTTCGCCTGGAAAAGCGGCGTTTCTCCGCTGGAGTTTATTTCACCAAAGGCCAATAATTCATTTGTAACCACTTTGAGGAACCGCTTCGGCTTACCAGCCGGTGAAATTGTTCGAAACCGGTTTTGATCGGGCAGTTGCCACAAATTCCTTTCCATCCGGCGAAACGGTAATCTTGAACTTGTATTTCAAAGCGTTCCACTTGACGGGATCCGAATTCAGCCGACCAAGGTCAGCAGTATACCTGTCGTGCTCTGAAAAATAGGCTTCCTCAAACTTCGCAATGATTCCGAGATGCTGTTTTGCTTCACTCTGCAAGGATCTGCCTTGCCGACTCATGAACGTGGGTACAAAAAAGCCCAATAAATAGATAAAGAAGAGTACACTATAAATCAATAGCCTAATTTTCATGACGCCCAATGCATTTCTGAAGTCACAGCGCAGTCAATTTTCAGATTCATTTCCACAGGGATGTTATCCCTGCTGCATAGCAATGTCAATAACCTTTATTATAGACATGGCCGCCCTGTCGCCGGGCGGGTTTTCGAGATTCCCAGCTGCAGCGCTGGGCATCCATTGATCGCAGAGTGCTTAAAAATTTATAAAATATATAAAAAATATTTTTAAATATTTGAAAATAATATTGCTTTTATACCTCTAGGTTTTTTCGATCTTTTTCATTTGCTCACCGTAATAATTATTATTATTTTCATTTATTTACAGTAATCTCTGTTACTCTTTAGCCTCTCTTCCGGATATTATGGTACGCTTTTCGCTCATTGCTTTTCTAAAGACGATCCTCAACGAGGGCCTCATCGGCGCCATGGACGAGGTGGGCAAGAAATTCTCCGAGGGCGAGCTTTTCGTCCCCGAGATGCTGATGGCGGCCCAGGCCATGAAGGGCGGCCTCGGGATCCTCAAGCCGCTTCTGGCCGAGGGCACCACCGAGTCCAAGGGCACCGTGGTCATCGGCACGGTCAAGGGCGACCTCCACGACATCGGCAAGAACCTCGTGGCCATGATGATGGAGGGCGCGGGCTTCAACGTGGTCGACCTGGGGGTCGACGTGGAGGCCGCCAAGTTCGTCGAGGCCGCCCAGGCCAACAAGGCCAAGGTCGTGGCCCTCTCGGCCCTGCTCACCACCACCATGCCGGCCATGCAGGCCACCATCGACGCCATCAAGGAAGCCGGCCTGGCCGTCAAGACCATCGTGGGCGGCGCTCCGGTCACCCAGGCCTTCGCCGATCAGATCAAGGCCGACGGCTACTCCGACGACGCCCCCGGCGCCGTGGAGCTGGCCCGAAAGCTGATCGCCGCCTAAGGACCGCCCGAGATATTTTCAAACCGCTGCAACGGGGCGCCGCGGGGCGGATTTCCGCCGCCGGCGCCCCGACCATCATCACCCTTATCGACCAAGGAAACCACCATGATCATCATCGGAGAACTCATCAACGCCAGCCGCAAAGCCATCGGCGCGGCCATCGAGGCCCAGGACGCCGCGGCCATCCAGAAGGTGGCCCAGGACCAGGACGCCGCCGGCGCCGACTTCATCGACGTCAACGCCGGCATCTTCGTGGGCAAGGAGCCCGAGTACCTGAAATGGCTCGTCGAGACGGTCCAGGCCGTGACCGACAAGCCCTGCGCCATCGACAGCCCCGACCCCAAGGCGATCGAGACCGCCATGGCCGTCCACAAGGGCACCCCCATGATCAACTCCATCTCCCTGGAGAAGGAGCGCTACGACAACCTCATGCCCATCGTGGCCGGCACCGACCTCAAGGTCATCGCCCTCTGCATGAGCGACGCCGGCATGCCCGAGACCGTCGAAGACCGGATGAAGATCGCCGACAAGCTGGTCAACGGTCTGCTGCAGAACAACGTCAAGATGGAGAACATCTACGTCGATCCCCTGGTCCAGCCCATGTCCGTCAACAACTCCTTCGGCGTGGAGTTCGTCAACACCATCGAGAAGATCGTCACGACCTTCGAAGGCATCCACACCGCCTGCGGCCTCTCCAACATCTCCTACGGACTGCCGGCACGGAAGTTCATGAACCAGACCTTCATGGTCATGGCCATCGCCAAGGGACTTGACGGCGCCATCATGAACCCGCTGGACAAGAAGATGATGGCCAACATCATCGCCGCCGAGGCCCTGGCCGGCAAGGACAACTTCTGCATGAACTACCTCAAGGCCTTCCGGAGCGGAATGTTCGATTTCTAAGAAGAGACCCTCAGCCACGGTCACCCCGAAAACCCGCCTTGCAAAGGGCGGGTTTTTTGCATCAGATTTTCCTCGATGCTGCTTGCACGGACACCGTCTCGAATTACCCCTTGAAAATCAAACCATCCTAATCTACACTTTTTTATACCTAACCACCGCGATCTTATGGCGCCCGACCATAGGAGATCCCTGGTCCAACAGCCCTCCGACCGGGCCGACCTGACGGATCGAAACACCAGCAGCGACGTTGTTACGACGACTTCCATGGGGGGATCACGGAGCTGCAGACGGATTGATTTCCTGAAGGGGTAACAGCAACATGAACGAAAGCCAAGAGGATAGGAGAAAAAAATGATTAGAAAAACCGGTCTTTCCATCATTATTGGTATTGCTCTGTGTGTGGCTGCATCCGGAATTTCCCAGGCCAAAACATTTCCGCACCTCGTAGTGTTTGGCGACAGCCTCTCCGACAATGGCATTGATGATGGAAACGGATTCATGCGCAAATCCAATGGAAAAGTGTGGCCCGAATATCTGGCGGAAATGATGGGTGCAAAAACAGTGGACGTCAGGGCATGGAGCGGTGCCATGTCAGGTTTGGGCAATTACAGCCCCAATGCCAAGGATTGGTCGGGGCTGTTATGGCAGGTCCAAAAGTATACGCCATCGACCGTCATGGATGAGACCCTGGTCGTTGTCGAGATCGGCACCAATGATCTGCACGACCCCGACACGAAAGTCACGCCGGCACAGGTGGTGGAGAATGTGATGAAGGCACTGGAAGGGCTCTCCTCCAAAGGCGTCAAGCATCTCATGCTCTGGAATTTGAACGCCAGCCTGGTATCTCCCGGTTACACTGATGAAAAATATCAATGGTTTGATTACTATAAAAACAAGAAAGATGCAGCAACCGAACAATTCCGGCAGTTTAATCTGCTGATTGTCGATGCCGTCGATGATTTCAACAAGAAACAGAAGTCCATGCAAGTGATCCTGTTCGATGCCGATGCCGCTGTCGCCGAGATCGCCAAACAGTTCAAGAACACCACAACGCCATGGTATGACACAAAATATTTTCCGGAAAAGGGAGGCTGGTTCTGGTTTGATCACTGGCATTATATGACGGAAACACACAAATACCTTGCGGAACACATTTTCCAGGCACTGCCTTGATGCTCATCAGAATAGCAGACGCCAGGTCATGAGCATTCACCACTTCGGAACGGAAACAACATGAATTGAACAAAGATTGCACCGGCACCCAAAAACCCGCCTTTGCTGCAGAGGCGGATTTTTTCCGGGTGCCGACGCCCTCTTTCAACGCCTCGGTAGTCCACCAGCGATCCGAATCGGCATCCCCGCCACCGGATATTCTCCTTGATTTATAGTCCCACTTAAACTATTTCCACTTTGTTAGTTTTTGGTTCATGCCCCGTGCCTGCAGACGTCCGCCGCACCGCCTGCGGCGCAGCGATGCGGTGCAACGACTGATTCTTGATATGGAAGGGGGAATTCATGCCCACACGCGACGACATCCACAAGATCCTGATCATCGGCTCCGGCCCCATCGTGATCGGCCAGGCCTGCGAATTCGACTATTCCGGCACCCAGGCCTGCAAGGCGCTCCGCTCCCTGGGGTACGAGATCGTGCTGGTCAACTCCAACCCCGCCACCATTATGACCGATCCGGGCATGGCCGATGCCACCTATATCGAGCCCCTGAATGTCAAGATCATAGAAGAAATTATCGCGGCCGAGCGGCCGGATGCCGTCCTGCCGAACCTGGGGGGCCAGTCCGCCCTCAACCTCTCCTCGGAGCTGCACCAGGCCGGCATCCTGGAGAAATACGGCGTCAAGGTCATCGGCGTCGATATCGAAGCCATCGAACGGGGTGAAGACCGAACCGCCTTCAAGAATACCATGGACCGCCTCGGCATCGAGATGCCCCGCAGCCAAGCCGTCGACAGCGTCGAAACGGCCGAGGCCATCGCCGACGATCTGGGCTATCCCGTGGTGATCCGGCCGGCCTACACCATGGGCGGCACCGGCGGCGGGCTCGTCTACAACCGAGAGGAGCTCCGCACCGTTGCGGCACGGGGCCTCGCGGCCAGCCTCATCCACCAGGTGCTGGTGGAGGAGTCGGTGCTGGGCTGGGAAGAACTGGAGCTGGAGGTCGTGCGCGACGCCAAGAACCAGATGATCACCGTCTGCTTCATCGAAAACGTCGACGCCATGGGCGTCCACACGGGTGACTCCTACTGCACGGCGCCCATGCTCACCATCGATCCGGACCTCCAGAAAAAGCTCCAGGAATACAGCTATGCCATTGTCGAGGCCATCGAGGTGGTGGGCGGCACCAATGTCCAGTTTGCCCACGACCCGAAAACCGGCCGGGTGGTGGTCATCGAGATCAACCCCCGCACCTCCCGCTCCTCGGCCCTGGCATCCAAGGCCACCGGGTTTCCCATCGCCCGGGTCTCCTCGCTTCTGGCCGGCGGCCTCACCATGGACGAAATTCCCTACTGGCGGGACGGCTCCCTGGAGAAATACACCCCTTCGGGCGACTATGTGGTGGTCAAGTTCGCCCGATGGGCCTTTGAGAAGTTCCACGGCGTCGAAGACCGCCTGGGCACCCAGATGCGTGCCGTGGGAGAGGCCATGAGCATCGGCAAAAATTATAAAGAGGCTTTCCAGAAGGCGATCCGGAGCCTCGAGACCGGCCGCTACGGCCTCGGCTTTGCCAAGGACTTCAACCGCCTCTCCCTGGACGAGCTGATGGGCCGCCTGGCCGAACCCTCCAGCGAGCGCCAGTTCCTCATGTATGAGGCGCTGAGAAAAGGCGCCGACATCGACCGCCTCCACGAGACGACCCACATCAAACATTGGTTCATCCGGCAGATGAAGGAGCTGGTGGATCTCGAGGAAGAGATCCTGGCCTGCCGGGGCGGCGAGGTCCCGGGAGACCTGCTGGCCCGGGCCAAAAAAGACGGCTTCGCCGACCGATACCTGGCCATGCTCCTGGAAATGCCCGAGGCGGAGGTCCGGGAGCGCCGGCGAGCCCTGGGCATCCAGCAGGCCTGGGACGCCGTGCCGGTCAGCGGCGTCGATGATGCGAGCTACTACTACTCCACCTACAACGCCCCCGATACCGTTCCGGTGAGCGACCGCAAAAAGATCATGGTCCTGGGCGGCGGCCCCAACCGCATCGGCCAGGGGATCGAGTTCGATTACTGCTGCGTCCACGCCGCCTTTGCCATCCGCGAGGCCGGCTACGAGTCGATCATGGTCAACTGCAACCCCGAGACGGTCTCCACCGACTACGACCCCTCGGACAAGCTCTACTTCGAGCCGCTGACCGTCGAGGACGTCCTCAGCATCTACGAAAAGGAGAAGCCCCTGGGCATCATCGCCCAGTTCGGGGGGCAGACCCCCCTCAACATCGCCGGCGAGCTGGCGGCAGCCGGCGTCAATATCCTGGGCACCTCCCCCGAGACCATCGACCTGGCCGAGGACCGGGAGCGGTTCAACGCGGTCATGCGGCGGCTGGGCATTCCCCAGCCCGAATCCGGCATGGCCGCAGGCTTTGACGAGGCCCTGGCCATTGCCGAGCGTATCGGCTATCCCCTCATGGTCCGTCCCTCCTATGTCCTGGGCGGCCGGGGCATGGAGATTGTCCACGACGATGAAAATCTGAAGCGCTACCTCAACGCCGCCGTAGCGGAGATCTCTCCCGAACGCCCCGTCCTCATCGACGCTTTCCTCGACAACGCCATCGAGGTGGAGGCCGATGCCATCGCCGACGGGAAGGACGCCTTCGTCCCGGCAGTGATGGAGCACATCGAACTGGCCGGCATCCACTCGGGCGACTCGGCCTGCGTCATCCCGCCCCTCAGCCTCTCGACCCGGCACATCGAGACCATCCAGGACTATACCCGGCGCATCGCCATCGAGCTCAACGTCGTCGGGCTGATGAACATCCAGTACGCCATCCAGGGCGACACGGTCTACGTGCTCGAGGCCAACCCCCGTGCGTCCCGCACCGTGCCCATCGTCTCCAAGGTGTGCGGCCTCTCCATGGCGCGTCTGGCCACCCAGGTGGTCCTGGGACGGACCATCGCCGAGCTCGACCTCAAGGACCGCCGGATCCCCCACTACGGCGTCAAGGAGTCGGTCTTCCCCTTCAGCATGTTCCCCGAGGTCGACCCGGTTCTGGGGCCCGAGATGCGCTCCACCGGCGAGGTGCTCGGCCTCTCCCACTCCTTTGGCCGGGCTTTTTTCAAGGCCCAGGAAGCGACTCAGGTCGCGCTGCCCCTGAAGGGGACGGTGCTCTTTACCATCGCCGACCGGGACAAGGGCGCCGCCATCGAACCGGCGCGCCTCTTCCGGGATCTGGGATTTACCATCGCCGCCACCGACGGCACCCAGCGCTTCCTCCGGGAGAAGGGCATCGAAGCCGTTCCCGTTTCCAAGCTCGGGTTCGGCCGTCCCAACCTGGTGGACGCTATGAAGAGCGGCGAGATCCAGCTGTTGGTCAACACCCCCAGCGGCGGCCAGAGCAGTGCCCAGAGTGCCGACATCCGCCGGACGGCCATTGCCTACAAGATCCCCTACATCTCGACCACGGCGGCGGCGATCGCGGCGGCCAAGGGGATTGCGGCCCGGCGGGAGGGGCGGCCCAAGGTCCGGCCGGTCCAGCAGTACCACGCGGAAATCCGTTAGGAACGGAAATTCAGTCAATTGCGCAAAGCGTTTCTGGACCTCCGGTCGGAGGGGCGAATGCCCGTCCTCCAGATGATGCCGGCAGCCTGAAGATACGAATTGCCCGTGATCCCCTGCAAGGGCTCCCCTGAGGATGAATATCGCTGATGCCTCCCGGCATCAGCATCCCTCTCCAAAAGCCTCCACCCCTGTCGCAGAACAACAGTAAGGCGGCACCTCGCCCAACAAAGCCCCGGCATCGAAAAGCAGGGTGTGCTCCCCGCCCAATCGTGATTACATTAAAGATATGTATCCCGTAAAGCCATCCCCGTCTCCATACAGCGCATATCGGCCGCAGCGCCAACACGCTGGAAATACAGCCGTTCCGGAGGACCGCGTGCGTCCGAAAGCGCTGTTTCTTTTCCATACCCCTACTACACCCAACAAAGGAGGCATCAATGATGAAATGGAAATGTCTGGCGATTTTCTGGATGGTTCTGTTCTGCGGCGCACCGCTGTCTGCCGAGCAGAAGAAGGTGACCCTGGCCACCCTGGAGTGGGAGCCTTACGTGGGCTCCGAGATGGCCTACAAGGGGATGACCGCCGAGATCGTCACGGCGGCTTTCCAGAAGGCGGGTTACACGGTCCATTTCAAGTTCCAGCCCTGGGCCGAGGGCCTGGCGGCGGCGCAAAAGGGCGACGTCGACGGCATCTTCCCCGCTTACGACGACGCGAGCCGGAGGGCGGCCTTCGTCTTTTCGGACAAGCTGATGGACAGTCCCCTGGGGCTTTACAAGCGATCGAGCAAGACGCTCCCCGGCGGCCCGGGCGCCTGGGGTGAACTTTACGAGAAGGCCCCCGAGATCACCTTCCAGGTCGACCCGAGGATCGACCAGACCGAGGCGCTGAAAGGGCTCAAGGATTTTTCCTTCGGCGTGGTGTCCGGCTACGTCAACACCCCTGAGATCGACGCTGCTGATTTCCTCACCAAAGTCGAGGCGGAAAACGACCTTGAGAACCTGAAAAATCTCTTCGAAGGGAAGGTCCAGCTCATCGTCATCGACCGGTACGTGGCCAAGAGCATCCTCGTCAAGAAATTTCCGTGGCAGCTCGGCGAATTCGACTTCATGGAGCCGCCCCTGGAGAAGAAGCCCCTCTACGTCATCTTCTCAAAGCAGGTCAAGGGGCATGAGGAGATGCTCAAGGACTTCAACGCCGGCCTGGCACTGGTCAAGGCCGACGGGATGCTGAAGGAAATCATGCGGAAATACGGACTGCAGTAACCCTGCAGGGCCCCGGCGCGGAGACCGCCGCCCCGTGTTCTGCCGTATTTCGGAGTGGTGTCCAAGGGGAAGGGCCGGATCAGTTCCGGAAGTACGCCTGCGCGGGCCTCGCGCAGCGATGCCGGCCTCTACTGGGAGTCCTGGTCGTCAAATATAAGCTCAAGGGAGTGCCATTCCGGGGATCGGCACATTTCAATGATCGATTCTGCGATTTTCGTGACGTGGGGACTGATGGGAAAGAGGTTATCGGTCCGCAGGGCCGTAACCAGGTCGGCGACATCGCCCCTGGCGATCGATTTCGACAGGCGCTCGCTGTCATAGGTTTCTTCGGCCAGGAGCGAAAAGTCTCCATCGCGATACCCGGCGATCGGCTCTTTTCTCGTATCCTTGTCCACGACGGCATACTCCCGTATGGTGAGGGTGCCACTGTCTGCATCCTGGTCGATGGTATATTTCTGGTGCATGGCCTTCCCCTTTCTGGATCGGCATCCCCTGCGGCTATTTCGGTTGGCTGCAGGGGGTGCGGTGCGCGTCGCATGGTTAATAATCAAAAATATATGGCAATTCTATTTTTGTCAATCCTGGCGTGTATTTTGCTTACTTCCGCTCCGGGAATGTCGACTCCGGCAGCCCCCTATCCGCGGGAAGGCCACCGGCGATGGAGATAAGCCTGCCGGGGCGGAGGAGATCGGGCGGAAGTATCGGTTTTAAAAGATATCCACGGCCAGGGCGTAGATTGCCATTTGATCGCTGACAGCCTGGATTCGCTTGATGCCGCCGGCCAGCATTCGTTTACCGGCCCGCCAACTGCTGCGCGTTGCGGCTGACTGCCAGCCTGGCGATGAGCGCCGCCGGAGTCGGATGCTCCGGCAACCCGGTGAATTCCTTCCCGTCAATTCTTATAAATCTTCTCAATCCACAGGTATGTCTTCATCATGATTATCGATTTGAAACATTCCCCATTTCCATATTATTGTGCGCCCTTCAACCGCTGACATGCGATACGCGAGACAGCGGAAACGGTCGCGCGGCAATGATACCCAGAATTTCGCGCGGCAAGCCAACAACTGGGCCCCAAGAGGATCCGCAATGAATGAAGACGTTGCAAGAATGCCGTTGATTGGAGATCGCGCACCCGAGTTCACCGCCAAAACGACACAGGGAGAAATCAACTTCCCCAAGGATTTCGAAGGCAGCTGGGTAGTGTTTTTTTCTCATCCAGCCGATTTTACGTCGGTATGTACGACGTAATTTATGACCCTTGCCGCCATGCAGGATGATTTCAACAAGCATAACTGTAAATTGCTGGGGCTCTCTATCGACAGCATCTATGCCCATATTGCATGGCTTCGAACGATCAAGGAAAAAATCGAATATAGGGGCATGAAAGACATCGAGGTCACATTCCCCTGTCTCAAAAAAATGCGCTGAAGAATGGAAAACGCCCCATGGCAGCAGCATTCATGAACACCCTTCAACAGATCACGGAAGAAAATCTCGCGGATATCGAACAGGCCAAGGCCCACGGCCGGGCCGCCGTGGGCTTTTACTGCCTCTATTCGCCCACGGAGATCGCCGTGGCTGCTGGCGCCATCCCCCTGCCCCTCTGCGGCACCCGGAACGACCCCATCGCCGCATATCTTTACCACACACCTCTATCGGAAAGGAGCAGTAAATGACGAATTTTTTATTTGTTTTGAGCAAGGATGACAACGAATCTCTTACCCGCTGCTGTCAGTTTGCCAAAATTGCCCATTCCAAAGGCCACCATGTTGACATGTTCTTCATCGACGCCGGCGTCCTATGGGCAGACAGGAACCGAGACCTCGGCATCAAGACCACGACAGGCGATTGTCCCAACGATTACCTGCCCTATCTGGTAGAAAATGAAGTCAAGATCGGAATATGCACGCCTTGTGCGAAAAATAGAAATATGGATGAGGCAGATTTTTACACGAATATGCAATTGGACGGCGGTCCTCATTTAATCGATATGGCTGCGGAAGCAAAGGTTTTCAACTTCTGAGCGGGATTGCTGCTCAACATCCTTTCAATGCCTCACAGGAGCGTTTTCTATTCCTTTGAACAAAGCCCGTGGTGTTGAAGCTATCCGGGGAGATCCTGGGGATCACCCTGACGGGTCACCGCTCCTCCATCAGCCCGCACCGATAGTCTACGGCAGGGTTGAAGTTCTCCTTGATGGTGCGGGGGCTGAGCCAACGGCTGACGTTCTGCTTGCTCCCGACCTTTTCGTTGGTGCCCGAGGCCCGCGCGCCGCCGAAGGGCTGCAGCCCCACGAAGGCGCCGGTAGTCTTGTCGTTGATGTAGAGGTTGCCGGCGCTGTAGCAGAGCCGCTGCTCCATGGCCGCGATGGCGGCGCGGTCTCGGGCGAATATGGCGCCGGTCAGTGCGTATTTGGAGGTAGTTGCACAGAGGTCCAGCGCCTTGTCCAGGTTCTCGTCCGGGTAGACGAAGACGGTCATGACCGGCCCGAAGATCTCCTCCTGCATGGTCTTGAATTGTGGGTCGGTGGTAACGATCACCGTGGGCTGGATGAAAAATCCGGTGCTGTCGTCGCATTGGCCGCCTGCGATGATCTCGGCAGCGTCGGACTCCCGGGCGTAGTCGATGTAGGCCTGGATGCTGTCGAAGGCCTTGCGGTCGATGACGGCCCCCATGTAATGGGTGAAGTCCTCCACGCCCCCGACCTTGATGCCGGCAACCTGTTCTGTGAGCCGGGTCTGGACCGACGGCCATATGCTTTGGGGAATGTAGACGCGCGACGTGGCCGAGCACTTCTGCCCCTGGTAGGAAAAGGCGCCCCCGATAAGAGCCGCGACCAGGGCCTGGGTGTCGGCGGTGGGATGTGCGAAGACGAAATCCTTTCCCCCGGTCTCCCCGACGATGCGCGGGTAGCCTTTGTAGCGGTCCAGGTTCCGGCCCACGGTCCGCCACATCTCCTTGAAGACGGCGGTGGAGCCGGTGAAGTGGATGCCGGCCAGCATGGGGTGCGCCATGACCGCAGGCCCCACGCTCCCGCCTGGCCCCGGCAGGAAGTTGATGACGCCGTCGGGCAGACCCGCTGCCTGGAGCACCTTCATCACGTGATAATTGGAGAAATATGAAGCGGTTTTTTGAGCAACACCCGAACATCCACGTCGACTTCCACTTGAGCCACCACCTGCTCACGAAGCTGCTCAATGACGAACTCGACATGGCCATCGACTGCCGCCCCCATATCCATCCAGAAATCCAGGTGATCCCGTTGTTCCGCGAGGAGTACGTTGTCATCGCCTCTCCGGAATATATCGCCGCGAACGATATCCACGACCTCGGCGACATCGAGCACTGCAACATCCTCTCGTTGGACAAGTCTCTCGACTGGTGGGGGAACTTCATTCATGCGCTGCCCGCAGAACGACAGGCATGCTTTCGGCGGGTCACGGTGATCAACCACATCCGGGGGATCATCAACGCCGCCCTCTGCGGCATCGGCATCGGATTCGTTCCCAAGTATACCGTCCTGAACGCCATTGCCGAGGGCGCACTCACGATCCTTTTCCCCGACCGCGACATCCTGAACGACCGCATCAACATCTACATCAAGGAGAAACGCGCCGCCCTGGACAAGAATATTTGTCTCATGGATTTCCTGAAGCGTCTCCAACTGCAGTAGGCGGATGTTCAGGAGACGAAGGCCGCCGCGGGTCGGCGCCTGGCGTCGGCACGACGAAGGTGGGGCAGTTCAGGCGCCGCACCCGGAAAGGGCGAGCCGATGGATCAATCCGGTTGAGACAGCCGTAGTCCTGGTTCAGGCGGAAGAGGTTCAATACGGAAATCCCCAGGAGGCGGCAGAGAATCACCCGGTTGACTCCGGCGTGGCCCACCACCAGGAATGGGCGAACCGCCGCCCGGGGCCGGCGTCAATCTCGCCGTGCCGCAACAGTTGGATCATGTGGTTTCTCTCCAAGAATCGATGCAATGCTCCGGCCTGCCCGCCGTTCAACCTCGTCCCGGACCGCTTCG
>CAJXSB010000014.1 GCA_913060435.1 uncultured Desulfococcus sp. | reverse complement strand
TCATGCTCCTGCGGAATGCCGCCAGGAAGCACGGCGACACGCTCAGCCGCACGGGCGGTGCCGACACGGCAGCATTCTTTCCCCTGGGTCGCGGGGTTCAAGGCGAACCCCTTTCGCCCTTTATCCGGGTGCTTGCGCATCTGGCCCTTCCCATCGCCATGATCATCGGCGTCACCCATATTCTTTACGGCCACGACCAGCCGGGCGACGGATTTACGGCCGGTGTGATCATCAGTCTGGCCGTGAGCTTCTGCTATGTGGTCTTCGGCTACCGGGAAACCCGAAGGCGGCTCGCCTGGATCCGCCCCTCCCTGTTCATCGGATCGGGTATTCTGCTGGTGATTCTCTCCGGTGCCATGGGGGCCGTTGTGGAGGGCAGCTTTCTGGCCAGCATCGAATTCGGCCATCTTTTCGGCATCCCGGTTCCCAAAGGCGTCCATCTGGGCAGTGCACTGCTGTTCGAGTTCGCCATCTGCCTGAGCGTGGTGGGCAGCGTCGCCCACATGGTCAACACGCTGGGGATCGGCGACAGGCGGTACGGCGACGATCCGGATATCCGGGATGACTGAGCATCGGGCCGGCGGGAAGGACCACATTCTAACCAATCCTGAAGGATCGATTTCTTTTTACCGGCCTTTGGAATCCCGCGAGGAGGTTGACATATGGAGTTTTTAACGGCATTATCCATCGGCATGCTGTTCGCCGTCGGGGTCTTTCAGGTGTTGCGGCGGAACCTCATCCGCTCGGCCATCGGCTTGATTCTCATGACCAATGCGGTCAACCTGTTTCTGCTGGCCGCAGGCGCTTACGACGGCTTCATTCCGGCCTACGCAAACCAGCTGGAGGGCACCCCCAGCGATGCGCTGCCCCAGGCCCTGATTCTGACGGCCATTGTCATCAGCATGGGGGCGACGTCCTTTATCTTTGCCGTTTTGGTGGTCATCTCCGGGCGCTACCGGACCAGTGACGCCGACGCGGTGAACGGGCTCAAGCGGTGACGGCCCGCCGAATGACCCGGCTCCGGCTCCGGACCCGGAAGGAGAATCCATGAGCAACCCCCACCTCGTCCTGCTCCCGGTTCTGGTCCCCCTCGGCGGTGGGATCATCGGCCTGCTTCTGCGGGGACATCATCGCCTCCAGGCCCTCTGGAGCCTCGGTGCCATGGGGGCGGCCCTGGCGTTCAGCCTCGCCCTTTTTGCCGAGGTGTGGCAGCGGGGTGCGCCGGTGGTCTTTCAGTCCGGCGGATGGCCGGCGCCCTTCGGCATCACCCTTGTGGGCGATGGGCTTTCAGCCTTGTTTGTCGTCATGACCTTCATCGTCATGGTGGCCGGGGTGATCTACGCGCTGGGCAGCCGGGATGCCGTGGTGGGGTATCCGGCGTTCTATCCGCTATTTCTTACCCTTGCCGCCGGGCTTGCCGGAGCGATGCTTACC
The DNA here is from genome assembly GCA_913060435.1 of uncultured Desulfococcus sp. Classification (GTDB taxonomy): domain Bacteria; phylum Desulfobacterota; class Desulfobacteria; order Desulfobacterales; family Desulfococcaceae; genus Desulfococcus. The sequence goes on along the minus strand of CAJXSB010000014.1, from coordinate 25,511 downwards.
GGAGACCTGTTCACCATGTACGTTTTTGCCGAGCTGTTGGTGATCTCGGGGACGATGCTGACGGCGGCCTCCGACGATCCCTACGGCACCGAGGCCGCCTTCAAATACTATTACATGAGCCTGATGGCCTCCTTTTTCATGCTCCTGGCCGTGGGGTGCCTATATGTCGCCTACGGCAGCCTCAATATGGCCGATCTGGCCCTGCGGATTGCGGCCGACCCTGCGGCGCCGCTGCTTCTGCCGGCCATTGCACTGCTGTCGGCGGTTTTCATGGTGAAGAGCGCAGTGTTTCCCTTTCATTTCTGGCAGCCGGATTTTCATGCGGCGGCGCCAACACCGGTCAGCGCAATGCTCTCATCGGTTGTCGTGAAATTCGGGGTCTACGGCTTCCTGCGGATGACCACACTCCTCTTTACGGCCCAGGCGCCGATGATCCGGACGATCCTCATGGTGCTGGGTGTGGCGGGGATCCTCTTCGGGGGGCTTTCTGCCGCGGCCACCCACAACCTGAAGCGGATGCTCGCCTATTCCACCCTTGCCCAGGTGGGGTTTGTGCTGGTGGGCATCGGCTGGGGGACCTCCGCGGCGCTTGTCGCGGCGCTGGTCTTTGCCTTCAACCACAGCCTGGTCAAGTCCGCCATGCTGATGATCGCCGGCTTTGTCGCCAGTCGCGCACCGGTGAAGTCGGCCGCCTTCGATGTGGTCACCGGCGTGGGACGGGCGCTGCCCGCTGCCGGATGCCTTTTTTTCATCGGCGGGCTGGGGCTCGCGGGCATTCCCCCCACCAACGGTTTCATCAGCAAGATGCTGCTGTTCCGGAGCGGGGCGGCGGAGTCGCACATCGGAGTGCTCCTGCTCATCGGTTCCGGGGGGGCGCTCTCCTTGATCTACACCATGCGGGCCTTCCAGCAGGTTTTCTGGACTCCCGCAGCGGCGGGCGATGCTGTCAAGCCTGCCGGAGACAGCCTGTTGGCGCCGGCCCTGCTCATCGGCCTGGTTCTTCTGACCGGCTTCTGGGCCGCCCCCCTGGTAGCGTCGGCCCAGAACGCCGTCGGATGGATGCTGGCGCCCCACATCTATATTCATGCGGTACTCGGAGGGTAGAGATGGCCTGTCAAATGCGAACGATGTTTTTTTTGATACTGGCCTATCTGCTGCTGACGGCCAATCCGGAGTGGAGCAACGTCGTCCTGGGGGCGGCGGTCGCGGTGCTGGTGATGGCCCTTATTCCCCGAACGGCCGATGTGCGTGAGTGCCAGGGTTTTTTAAAGGTGGTCCCCGCCGCGCTGCAGTACGGCGTCATCCTGGGGGTTGACCTGGTGAAGAGCGGCATCCAGGTGGCGCGCATCGTTCTCCACCCGAAGCTGCCGATCCGGCCGGGCATCGTGGCGGTGCCGGCCGGATGCCGATCGGACCTCGGGCGGGCCCTCAGTGCCCACGCCATGACGCTCACCCCCGGACAGCTCGTGGTGGGGATCGACGAATCGGGCATGCTCTACACCCACTGCCTGGATACCACGGACGCCTATGCGTCCATGACCCGCGCCCAGGAGACGCGGGCCGAACTGCTCCAGCGCATCTTTTTGTCGCCGCAATGACCCCTGCGGGGGGGGGCATGCAGCCCCGTGCGGAAAGGAATGCATATATGACAGGCCTGTTCAATATGATCCTGTATGTTGCCCTCTCGGTTCACATCATCCTGATGGGCGTGGCGTTCGTCCACCTCTGGCATGGGGAGAACGCCGTCGACCGGTTGATCGGATACGACCTTCTCGGCACCCTGACCCTGGCCGTGCTGGTCCTCGTTTCCCTTATCTACCGCCAGAGCCTGTACATCGACGTAGCGCTGGCGCTGGCGGTGCTCAGCTTCGTGGGGAGCGTCGCCCTGGCCAAATACCTGGCCGACGACAAGATGTTTTAGGAGAGATCATGCAAACCGTCCTCTTCGAGATTCTGGCTGCTGCGGCCGTCATCACCGGAACATTTTTTTCGGTGGTGGGGGTTCTTGGCTTCATCCGCATGCCGGATGTCTATACCCGGCTCCATGCCACCGGAAAGGTCGGGGTCTTCGGTGTGGTCTTCCTCCTGATCGCCGCAGTGATCGAGACGCCGCTGGGGTGGGGCAAGGGGCTCTTTCTGATTTTTTTTCTTCTCGTCACCGGAGCGGTGACGGCCCACGCCATCGCATCGGCCGCCTACCACATCAACATTCCCATGGAGGGGAAAGGCGATGCCGGCCGCGACAGCGGAGACACACCTCCGCCTTGGGAGCCCCGCGCCTGAATGGAGAGGGGTGCCTCCGGGCATCCCCGAAGCCGGCCCATACCCCCCTGGAGGCACGGTACCCGAAATGATCATCCGAAAAGCCCACATCCGCGATGTTCCGCACATTCACCGACTGCTGCAGGAGTACGGCCGCAGGGGGGAACTCCTGTCGCGTCCGCTGAGCCAGCTTTACGACCACCTCCGGGATTTCTGGGTCTGCCAGGACGATGCCGGCGGAGGCATTATCGGCTGCTGCGCGCTCCAGTTCTGCTGGGAGGACCTGGCGGAGATCCGCTCCCTGGCCGTCCGGCCGGGGGCCACAGGGGGCGGGATCGGGACGAAGCTGGCCAATGCCGCCCTTGATGAAGCCCGCTCCTTTCGCATTCGCCGGGTCTTTACCCTGACCTACCGGCCCGGATTTTTCCGGACCCTCGGCTTTGTGCCCATTGACCGCGCCGAGCTGCCCCTCAAGATCTGGAGCGACTGCATTACCTGCGTGCAGTTTCCCAACTGCGACGAGAACGCGATGATTCTCTCCCTCGAGGGCCCAAAACGCGTCGGCTCGGAGGGCGCTCAGGAGTAGATGATGTTCAGGGGCAGGGGCGGGGCGCTCCGGACCCCGGGCTTGGGCAGGACCTGCTGGGCATCGACGCTGAGCCAGTTGAGGTCGGGCTTGATTTCGCGCAGCTTGCCGTCCTCCGGCGGCCGGGCGGGGTTGTTGTAGGCGTAGGACGCCTGGAAGATGCAGATGCAGCTTTTTCCCTTCCGCACGACCGCGTAGTGCGTCTTGAAGGAGCGGATGGTGATGTTTCCGGCGTCGGCCACCTGCCGGACCTCATCCTCCGAGAGCTTCATCAATACCGTCTTGGAAACCCCCCGCTCCGAAATGCGAATGAGGGCTCTGGACTCGCTGCTGCCGGCATAGATGGTGCTGATGCAGGGAATCTGCCGCAGGAACTGGGCGGCCACGCATGCCGCGGTCCGGCGTCCTCCCACCATCACCGGCTGCCCGTAGTACTCGAAAAATTTTTTCTGGATGTCTTCAGCGTATTTGTCGCCTTTCTCGTAGAGGTCCTTCGAGATATAACGGAGCTGCTGGGCCAGGTTTTCCGCTGCGTCGGCGATGGGCCAGTCGATTCGGACGTGGAAATGGGAGAGCATGTAGCGGTTTCGGCTGCGGCCGCCGGGATCCCGCTGGATCAGCAGCGCATAGTCGACCGGCAGGAGGACCCGCAGGAAGTCGCTGAAATGGGCGGATTCCAGGTACTTGTGGTAGCGGTCGAACGCCCCGCTCAGGGGCAGGGTTTTGGAGCGGAGGAGGTTGCTTTTGGTGGTTCTGTTGGCATCGAAAAAACGGATGTACTTCTTGAAGACCTCCGGGATAGTGTCTTCGACGAAGATGACGAGGAAGGCATTCTGGCATTTGTATTCCACGTCCGGGAGAATCGCCCGGGGCTTGAGCTCCCGTTTTTCCACGAACGGATAGGGCTCCTTCTGCTCGCAGAAATTGTGGTAGGAGTCGATCAGCCCGTATTCGAGCATGTACTGATCCATTGCGTCCCGCAGCAGCTCGTAGTATGAACGGCGCAGACGGTGTTCCTGACTCAGTTCTTCCCTGACGGACCAGAATGCCAACCATCGCCCCCTATCTTGCTCCGTTTGTATCGGCTTCGTCCAACGCCTCGACCGCCGGCAGGGGCCTTCCTTCGAGCAGTGTAAGGAAAGCCCCGCCCCCGGTGGATATATAGCTCATTTCATTGGTGACGCCCGCCAGATGAACCGCCGCATGGGTGTCGCCGCCGCCAATGATGGTGAGGGCGTCCAGACCGGCCACGCACTGGGCGAGGGCCACAGTACCCCGGCTGTAGGGCGCCATTTCAAAGGCGCCCATGGGGCCGTTCCAGACCACGGTGGCGGCGCTGCTGAGGGCATCGGCGTAGCGCTGGGATGTCTCCGGCCCGATGTCAAGGGCCATCCAGCCCGAAGGAATCGCATCGACCGGCACGATCCGCATTTCGGCACCGGCGTCGAAGCGGTCGGCCGCGGCCACGTCCACCGGCAGGTGGAGGTCGATCCCCTTGCTGCGGCAGGCGTCCATCACCGAACCCGCGGCGTCGAGCATGTCGTTTTCGACCATGGAGCCCCCGATGTCGATCCCCTGCTGTTTCAGAAAGGTGTTGGCCATGGCGCCGCCGATGACGATGCGGTCGACTTTTTCGAGCATTCGTTCGAGAGCCGCGAGCTTGCTCGATACCTTGGCCCCCCCGACCACGGCGACCAGGGGGCGCCGGGGGCTGGTCATGGCCCTGGCGAAGTAGTCGAGCTCCTTCTGGAGGAGGAAGCCGGCGGCCGAAACCGGCGCGTAGCGGGTGATGGCCGCCACTGAAGCGTGGGCGCGGTGGCAGACGGCAAAGGCGTCGTTGACATAGACGTCCGCGAGGGCGGCAAGCGCTTCGGCAAAGGCCGGATCGTTCTTTTGTTCCCCCGCGTGGTAGCGGAGATTCTCCAGGAGGACAACCTCTCCCTCGGCCATGCCGTCGACGGCGGACGCCGCCCCGGGGCCGATGCAGTCTTTCGCCATGGTCACCCGTCGTTCGAGGAGGGCACCCAGCCGTTCGGCCACGGGGGCGAGGCTGAATTCGGGCGCCGGCCGCCCCTTGGGCCGTCCCAAATGGGAGGCGATGATGAGCTTTGCCCCCTGGTCGAGCGCGTATTGAAGGGTTGGCAGGGCCGCCTGGATTCTGGCATCGTCCGTGATCCTGCCTTCCGGGTCCAGAGGCACGTTGAAGTCCACCCGTACCCATACCCGTTTGCCTTTAAGATCGACCGCTTGAATGGTTTTCACGATCCGCTCCTTTGCTGGGTTTTCGCTGTTGCATCCGTCGGTGAATCGTCTTTTTTCGGGACCATCGCTCGAAGAAGCCCATGGTCCCGGAGGCGTAGGCGCGGTCCACTTTTTCTTTGTGGACCGCCATCCCCCCTTCCCCCTGGAGGGCCCGCCGCAGACATTCGGTCTTGTGAGGGCAGGCCAGGCAGGTTTCCGGCGACCCCCGGAGGCCTTCGGCGCCCATCGGGAAGACGGTGTCAAGATCCCCATAGCAGGGGGGGCGGGCATCATTTCGGTCTGCCGGGCTTTTCGTACGCTTCTTTTTGGCGTACGTCTCTTTATGGCATACGCCTCTTTTGGAATGTGGTGCCGTCATGCGTTGATTCCTTCAAACTCACGGTTCATGTCGGCGATATAGCCCCGGTCCGCGAAGCTGAAATAGCGGTTGTCGCCGATGACGAGGTGCTCGTGAACCGTGATGCCCACGGCCTTGCAGGCGAAGAGGAGTTTTCGGGTGATGGCCACGTCTTCGGGGGACGGGTCCGGATCCCCGGAGGGGTGGTTGTGGGCGAAAATGACCGCCGCTGCCCGGTGCTCCAGGGCCTGCCGGACGACCTCCCGGGGGTAGACGGCGCCTGCCGTCAGGGTGCCCACGAAGAGGGTCTCCGTGGCCAGGATCTTGTTGCGGGTGTCCAGATAGATGACCTTGAACCGTTCGCGGTTCTTGCCTTTCATGTTGCAGTAGAGATAGTCAAAAACCTCGCGCGCATTGTGCACCGGATCCTTGCGGAGCATCTTCTCCTCGAGGAACCGGTCGGCCACCGCTTTGATCAGCCGGATGCCCAGCATGTTGACGGGGCCGATCCCCTCTATCCTGCAGAGCTCGGCTGGTGAAGCCTCCAGGACCCCCTGCAGGGATTTGAAGCGCGCCAGGGCGGCCTTGGCGGCATCCTTGCAGTCCCGCCGGGGTGTCGCCAGGGTCAGGAGCAGCTCGACGACCTCGTAGTCGTGGAAGCCCGAAAGGCCGCCTCGAAGAAAGCGCTCCCGCAGGCGCTTTCGATGGCCTTCACCCTTGTGGGCCTTCCGTTCAGCCATGAACCGCCCTGTATCCGCGGCATTGCCGGGCCGCCTGTTTACCGTTTTGGGACGGGATGGAATCAGAAATCATCCAGCTCTTCCCTGAGGTCTCGGGTCATCAGGCGGCGGAGGGCCTCCTTCGGCGGCACGTCCTCGTAGAGGATGTGGTAGATTTCATGGCAGATGGGCATCTCCACCCCCAGTTTTCGCGAGAGGTTGTAGACCGATTTGGCGGTTTTGACCCCTTCCGCCACCATGCGCATCTCGGCGAGGATTTCCGTCAAGGTCATGCCCTGCCCGATTTTTTTGCCCACCGTGTGGTTTCGGCTCATGTCCCCGGTGCAGGTCAGCACCAGATCCCCGATGCCGGCGGTTCCCGTGAAGGTGCGAGGATTGGCGCCCATCCGGACGCCCAGGCGGCGCATTTCCGTCAGCCCCCGGGTGATGAGCGCAGCGCGGGTGTTGAGCCCCAGCCCGAGCCCGTCGATGACGCCGGCGGCAATGGCGATGACGTTCTTCACGGACCCGCCCAGCTCGACGCCGACGAGGTCTTCGTTGGTGTATACCCGGAAGCTCGGCGTCGAGAAAACCTGCTGAACGAAGCCGGCAACGGCCTTGTTCCGGGATGCCGCGGTCACCACCGTCGGCACCCCCATGGCCACCTCTCGGGCAAAGCTGGGGCCGGAGAGGGCGGCGAGATGGGAGGCCGGGATCTGGGGCAGTGTCTCCATCAGGATGCCCGACATGGTCAGGTGGGTCTGGTTTTCAATGCCTTTGGACGCCGAGACGACAATGCTGTCCGGGGAGATGATGCCGGCGACTTGGCTGGAGACCTCCCGCATGACATGGGAGGGCACGACGATCAGGACCAGGTCCTTGTCGGAAACGACGGCCGCAAGATCGTTGGATGGAAAAAGGTTCTCCGACAGGGTGACGCCCGGCAGGAACAGCATGTTTTCCCGCTGGCGGATGATGGCATCCCTGACCTCGGGCTCAAATACCCAGAAATCGACGGCATAGCCCTTGGTTCCCAGAAGATTGGCCAGGGCCGTCCCCCAGGAGCCGCCCCCGACGACGCTGACGCTTGCTGTTTGGACATCTCTACTCTTCATCGCGATCCACATCCCCTTCTGTTTCCGCATCCTCCGATGTCGTCTCTTCGTCTTCTTCCTGTTCTGCCAGGCGCGCGGCGCCGATGACCCGCTCCCCGGTCTCCATGTCCATCACCTTCACGCCCTGGGTGTTCCGGCTGATGACGGAGATGCTGCTGACGGGCATGCGGATCAGCTTGCCGCGGTCGGTCATGAGCATGAGTTCGTCATCATCGGCCACCAGAAGGATGGCGACCACCTGGCCGTTTCGCTTGTTGGTCTTGATGGTGATGACCCCTTTGCCGCCGCGTCGCTGCACCGGGTATTCGTCGATCAGGGTCCGCTTGCCGTACCCGTTTTCCGTGGCGGCAAAAAGGGTCTGGCCGTAGCTCAGCACCTCCATCCCGACGAGGGTGTCGCCGGGTGCAAGGGTCATCCCCCTAACGCCTCTGGCCGTCCGTCCCGTCGGCCGGATCTCCGATTCGTGGAAGCGGATCGACTTTCCGGCGGCAGAGCCCAGAAAGACATTGTTGGTGCCGTCGGTGATGCGGGCGCAGATCAGCTCGTCGCCGGCGCCGAGCCCGAGGGCGATGATGCCGCCGGCCCGAGGGCGGCTGAAGGCCATGATGTCCGTCTTCTTGATGACGCCGAACCGGGTCGCCATCATGATGTAGGATCCCGGAGCGAATTCGGGGACGGCGAGAACGGTGGTAAGCTTCTCTCCTTCCACAAAATTGAGCAGGTTGACGATGGCGCGGCCTTTGCTCGCCCGGCTGGCCTGCGGGATCTCGTAGACCTTGCACCAGTAGACCCGCCCCAGGTTGGTGAAGAAAAGGAAGCTGTGGTGGGTCGATGCCACGAAGAGAAGCTCGACAAAGTCTTCGTCGCGGGTGCCCATGGCGGTCTTGCCCTTGCCGCCCCGGCGCTGGCTCTGGTAGAGCGTGATGGGGTTCCGCTTGATGTAACCGGCCTTGGAGATGGTTACCACCATGTCCTCCTCGGCGATCATGTCCTCCATGGTCAGCTCGCGGGTTGCCTCGACGATTTCGGTCCGGCGTTCGTCCCCGAAGCTCGTCTGCATTTCATCCAGCTCCTCCTTGATGATGCCCAGGACGATCCGTTCGCTGGCGAGGATCTCCTTGAACCAGGCGATGTCCTTGAGGATGTTGGTGTACTCCTCCAGGATCTTCTCCTGTTCGAGGCCGGTGAGGCGCTGGAGCCGCATGTCGAGGATGGCCTGGGCCTGGATGGCGCTGAGGGCGAATTGCTCCATGAGCCGTGACTTGGCCTCTTTGGCGGTGGACGATGCGCGGATCATGGCCACCACGTCGTCGAGGTTTTCGAGGGCGATCTTGAGGCCTTCCAGGATATGGGCCCGCTCCTCCGCGCGCCGGAGGTCGTAGCGGGTCCGCCGGACGATGACCTCCTTCCGGTGGAGGATGAACTGCTCGAGCATCTCCTTGAGCGTGAACAGTCGCGGGCGGCTGCCCGCGACGGCCAGGAAGATGATGCCGAAGCTCGACTCCATCTGGGTGTGCTTGTAGAGCTGGTTGATGACGATTTCGGGCACTTGGTCGCGCTTGAGCCCCATGGCGATGCGCATGCCCTCCCGGTCCGATTCATCCCGGACATAGCGGATTCCCTCGATCTGTTTGGCCTTCATCAGCTCTGCGATCTTCTCGATGAGCCTCGCCTTGTTGATCTGGTAGGGTATCTCGGTGACGACGATGGTCTCCTGTCCGCTCTGGCGCTCCTTTTCGACCATGACCCGCGCCCGCATGCGGATGATGCCCCTGCCGGTGCGGTAGGCTTCCCGGATGCCATGGGTGCCGTAGATGATGCCGGCCGTGGGGAAGTCGGGGCCGGGGACGTGCGCCATCAGGTCGTCGCAGGTGATGTCGGGGTCGTCGATCAGCGCCTTCAGGGCACTGGTGATTTCGGACAGATTGTGGGGCGGGATGTTGGTCGCCATCCCGACGGCGATGCCCGACGAGCCGTTGACCAGCAGAGACGGCAGGCGGGTCGGCAATACGGACGGCTCCATGAGGGATTCGTCGTAGTTGGGCGCGAAATCGACGGTCTCCTTCTCCAGGTCGGTCAGCATCTCGTGGGCGATCTTGGCCATGCGGATTTCGGTGTACCGCATGGCGGCGGCGCTGTCGCCGTCGATGGAGCCGAAATTTCCCTGGCCGTCCACGATGGGGTAGCGGAGGGAGAAGTCCTGGGTCATGCGGACGATGGTGTCGTAGACGGCCGTATCTCCGTGAGGGTGATACTTACCGATGACGTCACCGACGATGCGGGCGGATTTCTTGTAGGGCTTGTTCCAGTCGTTCTTCAGCTCGTTCATGGCGAACAGGATTCGCCGGTGAACCGGTTTGAGCCCGTCACGGACATCCGGCAGCGCCCGGCCGATGATGACGCTCATGGCGTAGTCGAGATAGGACTGCTTCATCTCGGCTTCGATGCTGATTTCGGGCAGGTCTCCAATAGTTTCCATATCGATCCTATGTTCCATTGATGCGGCGTCCGGGCGGGGCGTACGGCTGCGGAACGCTATGCATATGGCTGCCGTCGGCGTCCGGCGCGGCGTACCCGGCGGCAGCCGGCGTCGTCAGGTCTGTTCCCAAAAGAAGCGGCCCGGAGTGTATGGGCCGACGAAACACGCAATAATATGATTAAATGACCGAAGGTTCAAGTATTAATTTGATGGGATCGGGGCGCAGTCGGCCATGGGAAAAGAGCAGGGACGACGTCTGCAGGTCGCATGGCGGTATTTCGGATTCTGGATGATCGGATGGGCGGATTCGGGATGCTGCATGCTGCCGCAGTGCAGCATCCTGGGCCGGCGGGACCTTCTCCGACCGATGGGTGCGCGGAGGATGCCTGCCGCCGTCGGGACCGGATGGGGTGCCCCCCGACGGCGGATATTCGAAGTCGGTCACATTCGGACGGTCGGCTTCCGCGGAATGCTGGGGAGTGTCAGTTTTTGCTCAGGAATGCCCCGGCGGTCAGGATCAGAAGCGCTTCATAGATGATCACCGGAACAAAGCTGTGGCCGAAAAGGGCATACAGAATGCCCCCGCCGATGATGGCCGGGACGCCGCAGAATACCAAAATCCCCAACTTCCTGCTGATGCTCATGTTACTCTCCTCTGAAATGCGTCTCACTGCAAAAACGGACCGGTTGACGGAACTGATATTGAATGATCACTGAGGGTATTAGCAACAACAGGTGGCGAAGTAAAGAGAAAAAAAAGGCGGTCCCTTTCGTCGCCACCTGCGTCCTTTTGTGAAATAATTATACGCGCTCGACGATCATGGCCATGCCCATGCCGCCGCCGATGCACATGGAAACCAGGCCGGTTTCCAGGTTTTCACGCTGCATGTGATGGATGCAGGTGACCATCTGTCGGGCGCCGGTGCAGCCGATGGGATGGCCGATGGAGATGCCGCTGCCCAACGGATTGGGTTTTTCCACGGGGATATCGAGCTCCCGCATGCAGCCGATGGCCTGGGCTGCGAAGGCCTCGTTCAGCTCGATCATCTGCAGGTCGTCCATGGTCATGCCGGTGGTCTTCAGGACCTTCCGGATTGCCGGGATCGGCCCCAGGCCCATGTAAGCCGGGTCGAGCCCGCCGGCCGCAAAAGCCTTGATCTTGACGATGGGTTGAAGCCCCAGCGCCTTTGCTTTTTCCGACGTCATCATGAGGACGGCGGCGGCGGCGTCATTGATGCCGGATGCGTTGCCGGCGGTCACGGTGCCGTCCTTGGTGAAGGCCGGCCGAAGCTTGGCCATCTTCTCGAGGGAGGTATCCATGGGCCGTTCGTCGGTATCGAAGACCACATCGCCCTTGCGGCTTTTGATCACCACGGGAACGATCTCCTTCTTGAAAAGGCCGTCGGTGATGGCCTTGCGGGCACGGTTGTGGCTCAGCACGCCCAGCTCATCCTGCTCCTTCCGGCTGATGCCGTACAACCGGACGATGTTTTCGGCGGTCATGCCCATGTGATAGCCATAGAAGATTTCAAACAGGCCGTCGAAGACCACCAGGTCCGTGAGTTCGCCCTTCCCGGTCAACTCCATGCGGTATCCCCAGCGGGCCTTGGGCAGGGACATGGGAACCATGCTCATGTTCTCCTGGCCGCCGGCCAGCACCACCTCGGCCTGTCCCGACATGATGGCCGACGCCCCCACGGCGATGGCCTTGAGTCCCGAACCGCAGACCTTGTTGAGACTCATCGCAGGGGTCTCCTTGCAGATCCCGGCGCGGATCATCGCCTGGCGGGCCGGGTTCTGTCCCTGTCCGGTCTGGAGGACGTTGCCCATGATCACCTCGTCGATGGCTACCGGTGCGGCGCCGTCATCCCAGTCCCAAGCCTGTTTTTCCAGATCGACGGGTCCCTGGTCCTTCAGTGCATTTGGGGCACCTGCCGTCATCTCTTCATTCAGGACCGGTTTGAGGTTGATCTTTTTCAGGGCGTCTTTCATGACGAGCGCCCCCAGGTCCACCACGGGTACGGTTTTCAGTGATCCTCCAAAGCTGCCAACCGCGGTTCGAGAACCGCTGACAATAACCACGTCGTTCATGTGTGCTCCCCCCTCAGCCTAATGAGTAGATTAGACTTGACTTAGGTAGATGTTAGACTTACCGAGAAAAAAAGCTTATATTATCACAGCCCAAATTGGATGGTCAACGGAGATGCCATGTGTCTGATTCTTTTTTTATATGAAGCCCATTCGGATTACCGCCTGATCCTGGGCGCCAATCGTGATGAATTCCATGAACGCCCCACCGCGCCCCTTTCCCATTGGCATCCCGGCAGGACGATGCCGGGGTCGGGCCGCGGGCCGGTACTGTCGGGCAGGGATCTGAGGGGTGGGGGCACCTGGATGGGAGTGGCGCGCGACGGGCGGTTTGCCGCGCTGACGAATTACCGGGACCCTTCGGCCAACCAAAACGGCGCCCCGACCCGGGGCGCCCTCGTGACAGACTACCTGGCCGGCCGCGACCTTCCCCTGGCATACCTCGAAAAAACCGCCCGGACGGGCGTGCCCCACAACGGCTTCAATCTGCTGGCCGGTGACCGGAACGGGCTTTTCTACTACTCGAACCGCGGAGAGCGGATCCAGGCGGTGGCGCCGGGAATCCACGGGCTGAGCAACCGCCACCTGGATTCCCCCTGGCCCAAGGTCGTGGAGGGGAAGCGGGCGCTGGCGCGGGCCTGTTCGGCCGGGCCCGTTTCGACGGAGGCGATTCTCGAGGTCCTGGCGAACCAGGAGCGCCCATCCGACGACCGGCTGCCCGATACGGGCATCGGCCTCGAATGGGAGCGCCTTCTTTCACCCGTATTCATTACCAGCCCAGCCTACGGCACGCGCTCCTCGTCGGTGCTGCTCGTGGGGCGCGACGGCGAGGTCTGTTTCGTCGAGCGTACCTTCACCCCCGAGGGCGATGCCGCAGGGACCCGTCGCTTTCAATTCAAGATCCCGATGTAGGCGCCAGCCCAAGGCGTTCTATCCCCTCCAGAACGGCATCCACGCCCAGGCCGGCCATGCAGAGATGGTCCCCCCGGGGACAGATGCGCTTGAAGCAGGGGCTGCATTCGGGGCCGAGCCGGACCACGGCATGGCCCGGGCCGAAGGGGCCGGTCCGCCAAGGCGCCGTGGGGCCGAATACGGCGGCCACGGGAGTGCCGACCGCCGCCGCCAGATGCATGGGGCCCGTGTCCGTCGAAACCACCAGGCGCGCCCTCCGGTATAGGGCGGCGAGGGTCGTGAGGCGTGTCCGCCCGCTCAGGTCGAGCGCCGGCTGCGTCATCTGCGAGATGATATCCGCCACCACCGGCCGGTCCTCCGGTCCGCCGGTGAAGACCACATCGGCGCCGTATGCCAGCACCAGCCGGTCGGCGAGACGGGCGAAGCGGCGGTTCGGCCAGAGCTTCGTCTCCCATTGGGCCACGGGGTTGACCGCCACCAGCCGGCGGCTTCCCGACAGCCCCGCCTGGGCCAGCATCCCGTCCACATCCTGCCGGTCGGCGGCGTTCACCGGGAGCCGATAGACCACCTCTTTCGCTGGAACACCCAGGGCCTGGAGAAGCATCAGGCTGCGCGGCAGGGCGTGGTGCTCCATGGAGACACGGGGAACCCGGCGGTTCAGGAAGAGGTAGCTCATCTCCATGTGCTGCATGCCCGGGCCGAAGCCGGACTTGACGCCGCCCCGGGCCAGAGCGACGACGGCGCCGCTTTTGAGGAGCTGCTGGAAGTCGATGATGAGATCGTATCGGGTATCCCGGAGGGCCCGGACAAAGGCCCGGAGCTCCCGGAGCGCCGGCCCGCGGCGCCGCGCCGACAGCAGGTCTCTCGCCCATGCCTTTCGCCGGGAGACGATGACCCGGTTCAGGGCGGGGTGCCCCTGGACCAGGGGGGCGGCGGCGCTCTCCACCACCCAGGCGATATGGGCGTCGGGGTAGTGCGCGCGCAGGGCGTTGGCGGCCGGAAGGGTGTGGATGACGTCCCCGATGGCGCTCAGCTTGACGATGAGAATATTCACGGTCTGTTCGCCTGGCGGCCGGCCCCGAGGCATGCCAGCGCCTCGGTCCAGACCCGTTCCACCGTCACCGAGCGCATGCACCGGTGACGGCTGTGCGGGGATTCGATGGGGCATTCGGGCTTCATGCAGGGGCTGCAGGGCACCGGCACCCGCACCATGCGGCTGGAAGGACCCGAAGGCGAAGTGGTGGTATGGTTGGTAGGGCCGAAGATGGCCACCAGCGGGATGTCCAGCGCGGCGGCAGCGTGCATCAGCCCGGAATCATTGGTAATGAAGAGACGGCACCGTTCGATGAGGGCGATGGCCTCGCGAAGGGTGGTCCGGCCGGCGAGGTTGATGCATCCATCGCCGACCTCCCGGCGGATGGCGTCGCCCAGGGTCCTCTCCCCCGGGCCGCCGAAGATGACGACCGGCCGGGGGGCAAGCCGCTGGTGCAGCCGGCGGCCAACCTCGGCAAACCGCTCCGGCAGCCAGCGTTTGGCGCCGCCGAAGGCTGCGCCGGGATTGAGCCCGATGATGCCGTCCGTGCATGCTGCGCCGGCTTTTTTCAGGATACGGGCGGCGCGGACCCGCTCGGCCGGGGAGACGAAAAGGGTGGTCTTTCTCCCGGCCGTTCCCAGGCCGGCGTCCTCCAGGATGCCCAGATAGTAGTCGATCTGGTGGCGCCGCTTCCGGCGCCGGGTCATGGGCACCGGGTGGGTGAGGAGCAGCCCACGGCCGTCGGTGTCGTAGCCCAGCCGCCGGGGGATGTGCGACAGCCGTGCAATCAGGGCCGCCTCGAAGGCATTCTGCACCAGCACGGCCAGATCGAACCCGAGGGGCCGCAGCTCCCGGCACAGCCGCAGGATGCCCCGAACGGAAGCGTGGCGCCCCCGGGCATCGTAGGGAATGATCCGGTCGATGTCCGGGCTTTGTTCAAATACGGGTGCCACCCACGGCTTGGCCAGAATATGGATTTCGGCGCGGGGAAAATCTTGCCGAACCGCCCGGATCATGGGGGTGCTCATGACGGCGTCCCCCACCCAGTTGGCGGCGCGGATCAGGATGCGGTGGACCTCTTCGGGCACGATGGGGTTCATGGGGTTGTCTCCTCCGGGGGGTGGCATCGGCGGATGCCGTGGGATGCAAGGCGCCTGGGGGCGCCCGTATGCTGGCGGATGAATCGGCGGAAAGCCGGCTCATCGGGGCCGAAATCCATCTCTATGCCGATGATGAACAGGTGGAGCGGCCATCGATAGCAGCGGTCGATGCGCGCATAGTCCTTTTCGGTGGTGGCGATGGCCGCCGCTCCGGATGCTGCCGCAGCGGTGGAAAGGGCCGCCAGGTCCGGGGGGGTATAGGGGTGGTGATCCGGGAATTCCGCCCGCCCCGCTACATGAAATCCCATGGCGTCGACCGTCTGGAAAAAGGCGTCGTTCCGGGCGATCCCCGAGAAGGCGAACACCGCCGCTCCGTCTGCCGAACCCGTCGACGGGGGGGAGTCGTTCGCCGGTTCCCCGGCGGGAATGACACGACGGATCAGCGGCCGGTGATCGGCGCGGAAGACGCGGGCGTCCCGGGGGAGGCGGTCGCGGTCGGCAGCGTCCGGGCGCCACCCCGGCGGACAGCGCGTCAGGATGACCGCATCGGCGCGCGCCAGGGCGGAAAGCGGCTCCCTTAGAGAGCCCCGGGGCAGGACGTGCCCGTTGCCGAAGGGGGTGCGGCCGTCTAACAGGAGCAGGTTGAGGTCCCGGGCAACGCGGAGGTGCTGAAAGCCGTCATCCAGGAGGATCACCTCCGGTGCAAACTGGTCGACGGCCTGCATGCCGGCGGCGTATCGGTCTCGCCCCACGACCACGGGGACCGCCCGCTGTTCAGCCAAAAGAATCTCCGCCATCATGCAGGGTTCGTCTCCAGACTCGGACGCATCCATCAGGAGGGTCCTGCCGTTGCTGACGATCCCCCCCGCGGCTTCGGCGGCGCCCCCGTAGCCCCGGCTCACGATTGCCGTACGGATGCCGGCGTCGGCCAGGTCCCGGGCCAGGCGAAGGGTCATCGGCGTTTTGCCGGTGCCGCCCACGGTGATGTTGCCCACGGAGACCACCGTGCAGGGCAGGCGCCAAGACGGGAGGCGGCCGGCCGCATACCAGCGGGCCCGTTCGGCCAGCAGCCTGCCGTAGACCCGGGAGACCGCCCATAGGATCCGTTCAAACGGCCCCCGCGGCAGCGGCGGACCGCCTTGGATGGCGGATTGAATCCTTTCTCGGAGTGCTTTCACGGTGCCAGGGCCTCCGCGATCAGGGCCACCGTTCGGTCGACGGCCCCCCGGTGGGAGACGACGGTCCGGCGTCCGGCCCGGCCCATGGCCTCCCGGCGGGCGGCGTCGGCCAGGAGCGGCCGGGCGGCGTCGGCCAGGGCCGGGCCGTCGGGCACGGCGATGGCGCCGCCCGAGGCGACCAGCAGGTCCGCGATCTCCCGGAAGTCGCTCATGTGGGGGCCGAAGAGAACGGGCACCCCCAGGACGGCGGGCTCGATGGGATTGTGGCCGCCCCGGGCCACGAGGCTGCCGCCTACAAAGGCGAGGTCGGCCAGGGCGTAGAGGGTGCTGAGGAGGCCAATGCGGTCGACGATGACGGCTTCGGCTGCAGCGCCCCCGCGATCGAGCTCGGCCATGGTGGTCGCCGCGACCCCGGCCGACAGGAAGGTCCGGCGAACCGCGGCCGCACGATCGGGATCCCGCGGGGCCAGGACGAAGCAGAGGCCGTTGCAGGCCGCTTTGAGTTGATGAAACGCATGGGCCAGGATTGCCTCCTCGCCCTCGTGGGTCGATCCGGCCACAAGGACGGTGCCGTCGGTCGGGATCTTCAGCAGGCCTTGAAGCCTGCGGCACTCGGCACGGGAAATCTCGGGGGCGGGCTGGTCGAATTTGATGTTTCCCGTCTCCACAATCCGGCCGGCAGGCACCCCCAGCCCTGCCCAGCGGCGCGCGTCCGCCGGCGAGGGTGCGACGACCCTGCGCAGTCCTTTGAAGGCGGGGCGGGTGAGAAACGACAGCCGGCGGTAGCCGTCGCAGGAGCGGCGGGAGATTCTCGCGTTGACGAGAAAGACCGGCACGGCCCTGCGGGCCATTGTGTGCAGGAAATTGGGCCACAGGTCTGTTTCAACGATGACCATGATCTCCGGCGAGACCCGGCGGACCACCCGGGCGACGGAGAACCAGAGGTCGTAGGGGAAGTAGAAGAGGGCGGCGACTTCCGCCGACACCAGGCGTCGGGCCGTCTGGAATCCGGTCCGTGTCGAGGTGGAGAAAAATATATCGCGCTCGGGGAATCGTCTGCGGAGGCGCTGGACCAGGGGGGCGGCCGAGGTCACTTCGCCCACGGATAGGGCATGGACCCAGATCCTTTTTCGGCAGGGGCCGCTCTGGTCCGGTCGGCGGGGCAGACCCCGCAGCCCCAGCCGCTCGAGAACGGTGGTCCGCCGCTTTTTCACCCTGAGAACGATGGGCAGTGCCAGTGGCATTGCCAGGAGGGCTGCGAAGGTCAGGATGATATTATAGAGGATCATGCTCGGCGCAGCCAGGAGAAGAGGCGGGGAAAGAGGTCGATGTAGACCGGGCGACCGTTGACGGTCCGGACCAGAAGGGCCCAGCCGACGGCGCCGGTGACGATGTTGGGCAGCCATATGCCGATGGCCGGCGGGTAGGCGCCGGTCTCACCGAAGACGATGCCTGCCGAGAGAAGCAGGTAATAGAGGAGGAACATGAAAAATCCCAGGGCAAACCCAAAGGCCTTCCGCGCGGATTTGGCCTGGACGCCCAGCGGCACGGCGAGCACGCCCAGGGCGAAGCAGGCCAG
Organism: uncultured Desulfococcus sp.; assembly: GCA_913060435.1. Lineage (GTDB taxonomy): Bacteria > Desulfobacterota > Desulfobacteria > Desulfobacterales > Desulfococcaceae > Desulfococcus. The sequence continues at coordinate 7,861 of CAJXSB010000014.1, read as the reverse complement.
GGGGATGGCAAATTTCCGGTGCAGCTCTATCAGCCGCCGGTAGTATCGGGTGTCCTTTTCCTTGGGATGCTGCAGGTGTCCCCACAGTTCCGACAGGCCCATCTCCTGCTCGTGCTTGGGATCGTTGGGCAGGTTTTCCAGGGCCTCGCTGAGATCGAGCTGGATGTCATAGGTGTCGAAGCGGACGGCGTTGACCGACCGCTCCTTGAGATCGACCTGATTGATGGCGCCGTTGTAGAGCCGGAGATGAAAGAGCAGCCGTTCGGGGTCGCTGGCCATTTTCCCCCGCGGGGCGACGATGGTGATCATGGTGTTCATGTTGCGTTCATCCTGGATGAAGACATCCCGCAGCTCCTTGGTCTGGAGGTCGATTTTGTTGACATAGAGCATGACGCCCTTGAAGGCGTTGTTGAAGGTCCGCTCCTTGAGGCCGATGTCGATATTCGACTTGGCGATCTCGATGGTCAGCGCCTTCAGGGAGGAGCGGCTCCAGGGCAGTCCGTAGACGGTCATGGCCCCGGTGAGGACGGCCCCCATGAGGCAGAAGGTAAAGACCGCCGGCAGCAGCTGGTAGATGCCGATGCCGCCGGATTTGAGGGCCACGATCTCGTTGTCTCCGGACATGCGCAGGAAGGTCAGGAGGATGGCCATCATCACCGACATGGGCAGGATAAAGACCAGGAAATAGGGCATGGAGTAGACCAGGAGCATCGCGACCACCCCGAGGCCGACCTTGTAGTTGACGATCATGTCGGTGATGTCGAGGATTTCGGTCAGGATGAAGACGAACATGAAAAACAGAATGTTGACGGCGAACGGTGGAAACATCTCTTTCAAAATGTGCCGGGTGATGATGGCGTTGAATTTCATATGGCATCCCGATTTGAATGATCCTCCGTATGCGTTGCGCCGCTGCCGGCTGGCGGTAAAGGGTTTACTCTAATGGGCATCGGGGTGCAAGTCAATACCATCATTGCCGCCCCTTCCCGGCACGATTCAGGCGTGGCGGCGGCTTCGGCCGCCTTGATTTCCTCTGGTTTCCGTCGGATGGATGTCGCCATGAAAAAAAATGATGCCTGTTCCAGTGAACGGCCCCGGGGCGAACGAGCGCCTGCGCCCCGAATTTTCGGAGCGGCCGGCAAAGAAGCCCGTACCGGGCGGCACTGGACGTTCTTTTACCCATGCCGGCATGCCGGCAGTTACTTTTGCCCAAAGGATCTATGGACAGTTTTTCAGATTTGACGCCCGATCGTTTCCTGCCCGCCCTCGAGGCGGCCCTCGACACCGAGCTGACGCCCCTGGCGCGCCCCTTCAAAAGCTATATCAACCGGGTATACGAGGTCCAGGCGGATGACGGCACCGCCTACATCGCCAAGTTCTATCGCCCGGGGCGCTGGTCCGACGCCGCCCTGGCGGATGAGCATGATTTTCTGGCCGACTGCGCGGAGATCGACATCCCCGTGGTCTGCCCCCTGAGCCTCCACAGCGGCCGGACCCTCGCGCGGTTGGGGGACATATCCTTTGCGGTCTTCCCCAAGAAGGCGGGGCGCCGCTTCGACATCGAGGACGAGGAGAGCTGGCACCGGGTCGGGATCCTGCTCGGCCGGCTCCACAATGCCGGTCAGAAGCGGCCGGCCCCCGCGCGGCAGCACCTCATGCCCGAGACCACCACCCGGCGCTATGTCCAACAGCTGACAGCGGAGGCCGTCACGCCCGCCTACCGGGACAAATACGAGGACATCTGCGCCCGGATCATCGACCTCGTCTCCCCCCGTTTCGAGGGGCTCGAGCAGATCCGCATCCACGGCGACTTCCATGCCGGAAACATCCTCAACCGGCCGGACGAGGGCCTTATGGTGATCGATTTCGACGACATGATGAACGGGGTGCCGGTCCAGGATTTCTGGCTGCTGCTGCCCGACCACTACCCGGCTTCGGATCGTTTTCTGCAGCTCCTCCTCGAAGGCTACCGCCAGTTCCGGGACGCGGACCACCGGTGGCCCCTGCTCATCGAGGGGCTGCGGGCCATGCGGATGATCTACTATACTGCCTGGTGCGCCATGCAGCGGGACGACTACCAGTTCCAGACCCAGTATCCGGACTGGGGGAGCGACCGGTTCTGGGCCGGCGAGGTCCAGGACCTCCGGACCCAGTATGCCTACATGATGGAGGCCCTGCAGGTGTAGGGGCCGCGGGCCCATCCGCCGCACACCGTGCCGCTGCAGTTCACTTTCGGCGCGGCAGCGGGTGTCCCGGCGCTCCGGGGGGAGGGGTGATCCGTTTGAAGAGGGTCGGACCCAGAAAACAGGTGACGATGGCCATCAGCACCACGGCGTCCTTGACATCCGGGGTGATCAGCCCGTTCTGAACGCCGACGGCAGCCGCTGCGACGATGAGGCTGAGGCGGGAGGAGAGGAGAAATCCGGTGGCCAGGACCTCTCTCGGCTTCCATCCGCGGAGGAAGAGGAGCAGGGCGGGAGCCATCTTGACCATGAGGGCGGCGCCCAGCAGCTCGATGGAGAAGAGAATCATCCGGGGCTTGAGCAGGTGGGTCAGGTCGAACTGCATGCCCACGTGGATGAAGAAGACCGGAATCAGGAACCCGAAGCCCATGGCCGATAGCTTGGTCTCCAGCAGCGGCTTCTCCCGGAAGACGTAGGCCAGGAGACTCCCGCCGAGAAAGGCCCCCAGGACGGGCTCCATGCGGACCAACTCCGACAGGGCCACGAACAGGAAAAGGAGCGCCATGGAGAGCCGGACGCCGATCTCCTGGGCGTCCTCCTGAATGCTGAGGATTCGTTCGGCCTCGGTCGGATGCCACCAGACCCAGACGCGCCCGAGGCGGAGCAGGAGCCCGAATCCCAGGAAGAGCGGCACGGGCAGGAAAAAATGCCAGTTGATCCCCTGCTGGATGTAGAGGACGTAGAAGGTGATGCCGAAGAGGGTCATGAAGTCGGCCAGGGTGGCGGCGATCAGGATGGTCTGGCCCGTCTCGGTCCGGCTCATGCCCGTCTCCTTGAGGGTGGGCATGACCAGGCCAAGGGAGGTGGTCGAGAGCATCAGGGCCACGAAAAACCCGTGGGAGAGGAGCGCCGCCACCAGGGCGGCGCAGCCCAGGGTGGCCGCGAAAAAGGCGGCCTGGAACAGGAGCGGGCCGCGGCGCTGCTGCTGGAGCATGGTGAAGTCGATCTCCATCCCCGCGCGGAACATGAGCAGCAGGAACCCGAGATGGGCCAGGAACGGGAGCCAGTCCCCGCCGAATTCCAGCTTCAGCACGCTCCTGCCGAGGATGATCCCGAAGATAATCTCCGACACCATCGATGGGACGCGCAGGAGCCGGCTCACGCCGGGAAGGATGAGGATGGCCAGGGAGACCAGGAGGAGGGCGGCCTGCTGGGAGGCAATCATGGCGTGTCCGAAGCCAGAATGAGCACCGAGCACGGCGCCCGCTCGACCAGCAGCTCCCCGACATGGGGGGCGAGCAGCTCCTTCTGGGGGGTGCTGCTGCCCACCACCATGAGCTGGTAGGCATCCGCCAGGGCGGTGATCTCCTTGACCGGGTTGCCGTGGCACTCGATTTCGCCGATCTTCACCTTGTGGATGTGGCTGATGTCGCGGACTTTCCGGAAGGTGCCGTTGCGCCAGGATTCCCGGGATTCCCCGTGGATGAAATCCGGCTCCTGGACGACGGCGGCATCCACCAGGGCCCCGGTCTGCTCCGCCAGGCCGACGGCGGTCTCCAGCGCCAGCTCGGCCATGGCCGTGCCGTTGAACGGTACGAGGATCCGTTCATAAGGCGGTGTGCTTCGGGAGACCAGCAGGGGGCAGGTCAGCCCGTGGGCCAAAGCGATGGTTTCGGGCCGGGACAGGGATTTGAGAAAAGAGCGCGCCAGGGGCCGCATGACCACGAGCCCGATGTGGTCCTGTCGGCAGACGTCCTGAATCTCATCGGCGAGCCGACCGCTGATGGCGTGCAGGTGGACGTCATGGCGGACCTGCCGGGATTCGAGAAGCGCCATGGGGTCGGGCGTCCTGGCGGGGTCGTATAGGATGGCGATGTGGCCGACCCGGGTGTTTCGGACGAGGTACATGCCCTCCTTGAGGACTTCCGCGGCATCCCCGCCGTTCAGGATCATCAGAATACCGCGGCCCCATGCTGTGGGAAACGGCATGTTGGCGCAGGCAAGGATCGAGCATACCGACCGGAAGAAATTCCGCTTTCCCAGGAGGATCAGCCGGTCTCCCTCCTCCAGGACCGGGTCCAGGGCCAGGGGCATCCACTCTCCGGCCCGGAAAAGCCCGCCCAGGCGCCATTCGGGATCCTCCAGCACCCGGACCGACATCCCCGCGATCCAGTTGTCGCGGGTCACCTCGACCTCCACGACCTCCCCCATTCCCCGGGAGACCGGGAAGACCTGGATCCGGGGATCCTGGAGGTAATGGTACAGCGTGCTGCCGACCATATTGCCGGGGAGAAGCAGGTGGACGTCCAGCTTCTGGAATTCCTCCTCCAGCTCAAGGTCGTAGAGGACGGAAAGGATGTGCCGGACGCCGCGCTCCCGGGCGAACTGCACCGCAGCGAGGTTGACCTTGTCGCTGTCGGTGAGGGCCAGGAAATAGTCGGCGTTCCCGAGGCCGGCCTTGTCGAGAAGGACCGGGCTCGCGGCGTCGCCCGCAAGGATCTTCACCACGGTGGCGTGGGCGTTCATCAGCTCCTTCAGGGCGGCCTCGGAGGGGTCGATGAGGGTGATCTGCCATCGCTCCCCAAGACGTCCCAGCAGGTTGCGGACATAGCGGCTCGCACCGCAGAGGATGGCTTTCATGGCGGCGGCATCCGTTGGACCAAACGGAGGATGGCCTCGGTGTCGACGTGCTGCCCGAAGTGCTCGGCCAGGCGGTCGTATTCCCGGTCCCGGGCGGCGGGGCCGGCCGGGGTGTCGCCCGTGTCGAGGTGTTCGAGGCCGACGGCGTCGAGCCAGCGGCGGATGATCGCCGGGGTGTCGAACAGGCCGTGCATGTAGGTGGCCATGACCCGGCCGTCTTTGTTGATGCAGCCGTCTTCGGCGTTGGCGGGTGCAGCGTCGTTCTGGGCCAGGACCTGGAAGAGGGGCGCGCCGCCGGTCCGTTCGGTCCGGCCCATGTGAATCTCGTAGCCGGTGCCCTCGAAGCCGTCCCAGGCGAAGCGGCTCCGGGTCGTGGTCTTGGGCGCCATGAGGGTGGTCTCCACCGGCAGGAGGCCGAGGCCTTCGGTGGTGCCGGGGGCGCCCTCCAGGCCGTGGGGGTCGTGGACGTGGGTGCCCATGAGCTGGTAGCCGCCGCAGATGCCGAGGATATGGCCGCCCTGATCGGCGTAGGCGGCGAGCGCCCGCCCCCATCCCTGCTGCTTCAGCCAGTCGAGGTCGAACCGGGTGTTCTTGGAGCCGGGCAGGATGACGGCCGCGAACCCCGAGAGGTCCTGCACCCGCTCGATGAAGTAAAGGTCGAGGCCGGGAACGGTCGAAAGGGGGTCGAAGTCGGTGAAATTGGAGATGTGGGGGATGCGGACCACGGCCACGGCCGGCCGGTCCCCCCTGCCCGGCGCCGCCGCCGGGGGGCTTTCGATGACCACGGAGTCCTCGGCCTCGATGGTGATGTGGTTGTACCAGGGCAGGACCCCGAAGACCGGCTTTCCCGTTTCCGCCTCGATCCACTTCACGCCGTCGTCGAAGAGCCGGATGTCGCCCCGGAAGCGGTTGACGATGAAGCCGGCGATGCGGTCCCGGCGCTCGGGGGGGAGGCAGGCCAGGGTGCCCACCAGCTGGGCGAAGACCCCGCCCCGGTGGATGTCGGCGATGAGGATCACCGGCGCGTCGGCGTACTCGGCGATCCGGAAGTTGACGATGTCGTGCGCCATGAGGTTGACCTCGGCGCAGGACCCCGCCCCCTCCATGACCACCAGGTCGTACTGCTCCCGGAGCCGGTCGAGGGCGCGGCAGGCCGCGTCGAAGAGATGCTCCTTCCGGGTGTGGTACTCGCTGGCGCTCTGGTTGGCCACGGCCTCGCCCATGAGGACCACCTGGCACCCCACGTCGGTGGTCGGCTTGAGGAGGATGGGGTTCATGTCGACGTGGGGCGGAATCCGGGCCGCCTCGGCCTGGACGATCTGGGCCCGGCCCATCTCGAGCCCCTCGGGGGTGACCCCGGAGTTGTTGGACATGTTCTGGGCCTTGTAGGGCGCGACCCGCATTCCCTGGTGGAGGAAGACGCGGTTGAGGGCCGTGGCGACGACGCTCTTGCCCACGTCGGAGCCCGTGCCGAAGGCGGCGATGCAGGGGGCTTTAGGCATGGCGTTTCTGCTCCGATTCGAGGTCGTATTTCTTGGCATAGCCCCGGGGCGTGATCATGTGACCCTGGTAGGCGAAGGTGGTGCTGTTGCCGATGAAGACGGTGGTCTGCATGTCGACCTCGGCATGGTGGAGTTCGGCCAGGGTCGTGATCACCACCCGCTGGTTCTCCCGCATGGCGCCGGTGACGATCCCCACCGGGGTCCCGGGGTCCCGGTGGCGGAGGAGGATCTGCTGGGCGGTCTCCAGATGGCCGCTCCGCCGCTTGCTCTTGGGGTTGTAGATGGCGATGACGAAGTCGGCGCCGGCGGCGGCGTCGAGGCGGCGCTCAATGAGCTCCCAGGGGGTGAGGAGGTCGCTGAGGCTGATTGCGGCGAAGTCGTGGGTCAGTGGGGCGCCCAGGAGGGCGGCGCCTGCGGCCAGGGCCGGGATGCCGGGGATGACCTCGATGAGAAGGGCGCCGTCATTGGATGCGCCGTCCGGGCGGGGCGCCCGGATGGCGATCCCCTTTTTCTGGCACATCTCGAAGACGAGGCCGGCCATGGCGTAGATCCCGGCGTCGCCGCTGGAGACGATGGCGCAGGATTCGCCTTCCATGGCCGCGGCGATGGCGGCCTCCACCCGCTCCACTTCCTTTTTCATGGCGGTCTGGATGATCCGCTTGCCTGAGATGAGGGGCCGGATCAGGTCGATGTAGGTGGTGTATCCGGCGACGGCGTCGACCTGTCCGAGGACGTCGTGGGCCCGCCGGCAGAGGTAATCCGGCCCGCCGGGGCCGATGCCGATGACATGGAGGACATTCGGGCCACGGCCACGGTCACGTTTTTCGTGTTCTGCTTGGGAACGATCAGCGCCCCGTCCTTCGCCGCCAGAATTGCTGCTGCTTCGCATACGCTTTTGACTCCTATGTGTTTTTCCACCATCGCCGATGGCGTCGCTATGGTTCGGACCCGCCCCAGGGCCTCCCGGTCAAAAAAGCGCAGGGGAACCCCAATGGATTCCCCCAGCGCGATGAGGCCGGCTTCGTCCTGCTTGATGTCCACGCTGGCCAGGGTGCAGACGCTCAGGGGCGAGAGGCGGTGGCGATCCAGGACCGCCGTGAGCAGCCCCTGCATCTCGGGCATGCCGGTGTTCCGGTTGCAGCCCATGCCCACGGCCAGGGAACGGGGACGCAATATCAGAACTTGCCGGGGCAGGTCAACCACCCTGTCGTCCACGTAGATGCCGGGAAAATCGGGGTCCGCTTCCTTCCCGGTGACGGCGCCGTCCTCCGCCAGGAGCGCCGGGGGGAGCCGGTCGCGTATGAGCCCCCAGGGATCGTGGAGCCGGACGGGCCGTCCCGTGAGGAAGGCCATAGCGACGTGCTTGATGGCGCCGGGATTTTCGATGGCGAGCCCCAGCTCGCAGGCCAGGCTGTCGATGGCCGGCAGCCGGTTGAGGTCGGTGGCCGTGGTGATGACGGGGATGGCGTCGACGGCGCCCGCGGCCTTTTTGGCCAGGGCGTTGGCCCCCCCGATGTGCCCGGAGACGAGGCTGAC